>JAHJTX010000376.1 GCA_018829545.1 Bacteroidota bacterium
AATAATTCATTCCATACTTCTTTTTGAAATTCAGTGCCTTCCTGATCAATTGATACGGTGAATTCTTTTCTCTTGCCTGAAAAATATTCATTCAATTCCTTTTTGCATTGATGTAAAACATCGTTAGAACTTTCAGGTTCCAATTCGGTATCATCGAACACAAAAAGAATTGAGTTTACCGCAATATTATCGGAAGTTATTTTTATTTGACCGATTGGTGATCCGGAGTATAAAACATATTTGTCATTCATTCAAGTTTATCCACTAATACTGTTGGTGTTGATTGTAAAGAATTTATAATGATATCTAGCATAATGATTTTTCAAATTCGGCAACTCTAAATTTGCTTTTACCTTTGGGAATTATCGTATGCCCTTCCTCTTCCAACATTTCGATCTGCTTTTGCACACCGCCGGGATACTTTGGATTAATTTCGCCATCACTTTTAAGAGTGCGCCAATAAGGAGTTATGTCATTATTACCTTCTTGTAAATCTTCTTCTGCTGCGCCTGCTGCAATTCTAGCAAATATTCCAGTACAAATGGGACAAGCAATTGTTGCTCCATGCTTTTGCGCAAGGATATTTCGGATTTGATTAATCGTTGTGAGTTTTCCCTTTGGTATCTTTCGCATTAATTCGTCTACTTCAATAGGAGTTGGAATTACTATTGTTCCCTCACCCCATTGATTGATCATTTTACCGGTTAATTTTTCCACACGAGGAAAATCTTTGACGTCGTGTAGCTTTTCTTTCCAAGTTTTTTTCTTTGCCATTTTTATCTCCTTGTTTTGAGTTTGCTGCATAGTAATGCAAATAATCGTTAGATAGCCTACCCTACTTTCTTTTCCATACTTCTATAAACTCCAACAACAACTCCCACTATTTTAAAGTTAGTATAATTTTTCTCAACTATAATCACATCAAATTCCGGATTCTCCGAATGAAGTTCTATCCTATCGGATTTTTTGTAAAACCTTTTCACAACCGCAGCATCATCTAACACTGCAACAACAAACTGACTGTTCTTAGGCGTAATATTTGGATTCACAATGATAATGTCTCCGGTAAAAATGTAAGCATCTTTCAAACTATCTCCTTTCACTTTCAATAAAAAAGAATCTGCAGGTATTCTAGCTATTGTAGGAAGTGCAATTGTATCAATTGCGTCGGGATAAATTGTTAATGGATTGCCGGCAGCAACTTCGCCAATAACAGGCTTAGGTGTGAAGTATTTGTCCTCTAAAGTTAGCTCGATGCCTCTAGATAGTTTAGGATTGCGCTTTATAAATCCCTTTTTTTCTATTGCATCCAAATGCTGCTGAACAGTTGTGCGGGTTTTATAACCGAAATGGGAAGCAATTTCCGCTAACGTCGGCGGCATTCCATCCGTTACTTTTTTATCGATTATAAATTCCAAAATCAGTTTTTGAATAGTTGTTAAATTTGTTGCCATGGTTACACCTTCGGCTTGTAAGTCACATTTATGAATTATTAAGAATCATTATACCGTACAAATGTACGGTATAATTTAAGGACATATAAAAATATTGTCAAGAAATAATTTTAATAAAATGTGAAATAATTGAAGAAAAGAAGCGCAAACCGTTAGATCTGCGCTAATCGAAGTATTTAGAAAATCTCTTTTAGGATGAACTCTAATTTATCTTTTAATATAGGTTTAGAAATAAATTCTTTAAATCCGGCTGCAATAAATTTATCTCTATCGCCCGGAAGCACATAAGCAGTTACGGCTATTATTGGAACGTTTATATATTCCGGCATTTTTTGAATTGCTCTTAATGCATCCAATCCATTGTATTCACCTTGAAGATTTATATCCATAACAATAAAATCAAATTTTTTAGATTGGATAAGCGGCAGAGCCTTTTCAAAACTTACTGCAAAGTCCATGGATTTTAATTCTTTCATCTGAACTTTAAAAAGTAGCTGCGAATCAACCTGATCTTCAAGATAGAGGCAAGCCATTTCCGATAATTGCTTTTTAACTCCGGCTGATTGAACCTGCGGAACTTGTTGCGCAACTGGAGCTGGCTGCATTTTTTGCGGTTCTGCAGGAGTGTTCATATCATAAGAAGCATTAATCAACTCGGGTTCTGGAATTACATCCGGTACCGAAGTTATTGCAGTTCGGGCAATCTCTTCGAATGAAGGTGTTTGCGGAAGAATTCTTGCAGTTTCTTGAACAGGTTTAGTAACTTTTGGAGCAGCTTCTGTTGGTTTAGCGCTCTTTGGTTTTTCCTTTAATTGCATCGGAATAATTAAAGCGAATTCCGTAGCAGTATTGCCGCGCTGTAATACTTGATACCTATCAGCAAGATATTCTGTTAACTTTCTTGCTAATCGAATTGTGAATCTGGAGATTCCGTATTTCTGTTTTACCAAACTTTCTTCGCCGGTATAAACAAGATTCATTGCAGAAACTAAATGCTCCGAGATTGAATCTCTTTCGTCTCTAATGGTTATCGCACATGAGTTTGAGTCAATTTGATAGGCGGAAAGATAGATGCTGCTCTGTTTTGTTATTCTCAATCCAAATTTAACGAGCAAAGTAACTAATGAAATAATTCTGCTTTTATCCGATTCAAACTGAAGAGACGAAGATATTTTGCCATACGATAATTCTTTCTTTTCGTTGGCAGCTTCTTTTTTAGTGCCCTTTTCAATCTCGTCCATTAAATCAACAAAGGTGATATTCGTCGGATTCAATTCTACATTGCTCTGCTCAAATTGTGTGTACTCAGAAGCTGTATCCATTATTTGAAGAAGCATTTGCTGATTTTCTTTAATAATTCCGGCTGCTTCTTTTTGTTCTTCGGTTGGATTTTGAATGCTTTCGGTTAATTCCTGAACAAACCCAATAATCACATTAATTGGAGTTAATATTTCGTGAAATAAATTTGAAAGAAATTGCGGATCAAGTCCTTGCTTTGGTTCTGCACTAACCGGTGCATGTGTTTGCGTTTTCTGAATGATTGTTTCAGTAGTTTTTTCCGGCTTAAGCAGAACAACAAACGATTCAATATTATCTTTGAAATCCAATATTGGAGTTGCAATCAATTCCACACTCAAGGGCTCGGAAGAACTCTTTTTAATTTCTGTTCTTACAAAAGTTGTATCCAGTAAACCGGAATGGAAAATTTTTGAATTAATCTTAGCTCTATCGCTGTCAACAACCATACTTAAAAACGGTTTGTTGTTTAGGTCCTCGCGCGTATACTCTAAAATTCCTAAAACATTATCATTGTATTTTGTAATAAATCCATCTGCATCGGTGTTTAGAATTAAATCGCTTGAATTCTCAAACGAAGCGCGTAAACCACGCAATTCTTTATCTTCTTCTAATCGGTTTGTAGCATCTCTTAATGTATTTAAAAAGCATCTGTGACCCCTAAAATCAATAATTACTTTACTGATTTCAACCATTACAGATTTTCCGCTTTTAGTCTTATGACGCCAGGGACCAGTAAATTCCGAAGAAACGGTTTTTTTTGAGGTTGAATCGATAAGAGTTTGGATATCTTCCGGAGCGTATAAATCCGTTAAATCCATTCCTAAAAACTCATCTCTTGTATAACCGTAAAGTCTTAATGCAGCATCATTTACTTCCAAAAATTTTAGATTTTCTATATTGTAAATAAAAATTGGCTGCGGACTTGTTTGCATTATTATATCATACATAGCATCACTGCCTTCTAGTTGAAAATTCTTTTGTTTTTCAATGTAAGAAAAATTAAAACCATCTATTTCGTCATTTTGCTTAAATATTTTTCTTATAATCAGATTATAAACTTTTTCATTCTCTAAATCAAATTCAATTAATTTTTCCGTAGAAATCTGATCGCTCTTCTTGAAGTCTAAAAAAAAATCATATGTTTCTTTATTCATGATTTCTCTAAGAGTTCTACCCTTGAAATCGCTTTCTTCAATACTTAACAGCTCACAGACTTCCGAGCTAAAATATTCTACTTTTTCGTCTTTGTTCAAGGAGATAAATGGGATAGGAAATTGTTTTGCTGAATTTTCAAAAAAATCACTCGCATGTTTTCCAATTTCACTTTTAACGGAATCTTTTGCGCGGGAAAAACCAATTATTACAACAACATTTCCATCCAAATCGCATAGCGGGAATTGAACAAATTCAAGATCAGAATTTGGAAGTTCATACTCTGTGCTAAGAGTATCGAAAATTACAGAGTTTGCGGTATCCCAGATGTACGAATCGATATTGACGAGAAACTTTGATTGATACCCCGGAATCAAATCCTTCTCGAACTTGTTTTCTATCTGCCCAACTTTTAGACCGAACTGAGCTGCGAATGCCTTGTTAACCAGCAAGTATTTACTTTGCTTATTCTTTACCCAAAACTGATGGGAAAAACTATTAATCTCCTTTTGAATTTTTTGTTTTGTAATAAACGTGAAGGGATAGGATGTTTTTATTTTTTCAATTACGCTCAAAACTTCTTTATCAGAAATTAATTTCTCAATTTCATCAACAAATATTGTAAATCTATTTGAGTCGCCTTTTCGAGGAATCTGCTTTAATTCTCTGAACGTAATAAGCGTTTGTATTTCGTCATCCAATGTAAATGGATTTAATGAAACGTTGTATTTTTTGGTTATTCCGGCACTGCTTTCAAATTCAAAATCTTTGCTTGATTCTTTGCCGCTTACCAAACCGGATTTAATTTCTTCAATAGCAATTAAATGTTCAGAAAATATCGAGATGTCCTCAAATGACTTAACATTTCCATTTAATAAGAATTCATTTTTGGCGCCGGGATTAAAACCATAAATCTCCATTTCCTTTGAAACCAAGATTGCGGGATCAGAAATGTTTTCAACTAACTTCAATATGTTTGATCGGTTATCCATTGTTAATTCGGAATAAATACTTGATGTTCATTTGAATAATCGGACTCAAATTGCTGATCGTAGGCTCTGATGCGGTAAACATAGCTTGTTCCTTTAACCAACGCTTGGCTTTCATCGAGCCACTGAGTTGCATTAGGCGCAACGCGTTTAACTTCCGCAAAAACTGTTGATTCAATATGCCTTCTTTCGATTGCAAATCCCAATTCAGTTGTTGAATTATCGTCCCATTGTAATTGGATTTTATTCGTTCCGATAACAGCATCTCCTCGCAAATTTGATGGGGCAGATAATCCGCCGGTGCTTCCACCTGTGCTTACTTCATTTGTGAAGTTTGAATATAATCCATCGCGGAAGGCTCTTACTCTATAAAAGTATGCGAGACTTGCAGAAGGAATTGAATCGTTATAGGCTTTTATGTTTGGATCAAAAACTCTCAATAAATAATATGCGCCGGCAATTCCGTCTTTTCTCCAAATCTCGAATCCATCTTCATCCTCAGAATTGTCTTTCCAGGAAAGACCGTAAAGAACGCCTGCGGTAAATTCGTTAATAGTCAAATTACTTGGAGCGTTCGGAGGTAATACAGGTACATACGCGCTGTCTGTATTTGAAAAAGGAGTTCTAAATCCTTCGACAGTAGTGTGCCGTGCCCTGTAATAATATGTGTTCCCTGCTTCAACTTCAGAATCATAAAAAACGTATGTGTCAGTTTTTGTTAATCCAATTTCTGTAAACTGACCTGTTAAACCTAATCTTCTTTCTATAAGAGTTCCGTTTTCTTTTTGGGTATCATCACTCCATTGAACAAGAACGCTATTGCTTTCTTTATTAAAAGTCGCAACCAATTTCGATGGACCGTTTATATCGGTTCCATAAGTCGTTACCCATGCTTCAGTAGACCATGAACTTTGGGATGAATTTGTGAACGATGCAACTCTGTAAGCGTAAGTAGTAGCTGCGCTTAAGCCAAAATCAAAATACTCTGTTGTATTAGTAACAACGATTGCAATTTGTTCAAAAATACCTGAAAATGGATTCCTTCTCTGAATTCTGAATCCTAATTCATCGTTCGAATTATCCGTCCACGTAAGCTGCATTTTGCTGGCGCCTAATGCTTCTGCAATTAAATTCGTAGGCGTTGAACCACCGGCTACACCGCTTGAAGAAACTTCATTGCTAAATTCGGAAACGCCGAAAATATTTGTTGCGCGTACTTTATAAAAATAGTTTATGATATCAGATTGAACATAATCTACTTTACCAAAATTATTTGCAGGAAGAGTGTATATTTTGAAATACCCCGCATTAACTCCGTCTTTTCTCCATAACTCGTAATTATCTTCATTAGATGACAAATCATCCCAAATAAGATTAAATGATTTATCTGTAATTCTTGTTAAAAGCATATTTGCCGGAGTTTCGGGTTTCCTATTTACAAACACATTCGTAAAAGTTGCGCTAGTTTTTGATAAATGATTTTTATTATAAGTAGTTATGAAATATTGAATTTTTTCCGGAAAATCCTTCGGATTAATCCCAACTCTCGATTCGATTGAATCTGTATTGATGAAAATTAGTGGGTTCGATCCATCTTGCTTCTGGAAAAATAAATCGGTAGAAACTCCGTTTACAAATAACTCATAGTATGAAAGTCCCGGACCGTTTAAGCCATCGGAAGCAGTAAAATAAACGGGTGTCTGACCCATCCGAATCGTATCTCCATCAACCGGATAAGTTATATTAAAACCGATTTCAGTTGTGCCGCCGGTGATGGACGTTGGATCAGTTATCGATTCCACACATCCTGTAAAATAAATAACTGAAATCACTATTAATGTTAAAACAGCTATTAGCGACAAATATTTTGTAATGATTCTATTTTTCATGTTCACACAGAGTTAAAATTTTTAATTGGATTAATATTCAACATTCTCAAAGTCAACCAGATACAAATATGTTTCATCAGGCTCAATATCTTTAATAAATAAATATAGTGTATTCGTATTTCCGTCAAATTCGTGTTCAGGAATAGTAGTGTTAATAATATCCGCAGAAATTTTAATATTTTTAACAGGTTTATTTAGATCAACTTGAACAACAAAATCCGTTGCAATATTTTCTTTGGGATTCGATATTTCGATTGCAATTCTTCGTTCGCTACGTGTTGTATATCTGATTTCAAGACCACCTTTTTTCTTCCACCAATTCATCAATTCATCAATCGAAACAATCCAAATATCTTTCTTGCGAAGATAACTAGCAATATCTTTAATCACATGAACGTATTGAGATTGAAGTTGATAATCTGTATGAACTTTAAGTACATATAGTCCGCCTTCAAAAAGAACACGGTCAATATCTTCTTCATAAGTATATCTCTGAAAATCCGGATTAGTTAATCCATACTCACGAATAATTTCATAATCATCTCTTCCGGTTTTTGTAATTACGAGAATTGATTTTCCATCTCTAATTGCAATTTCCGGAACAGAACGGTCTGTGAGCGAATCGGTAATTATGAATTCAAGTCCTAAATTTTTCATTGCTTGAAGTGTGTTTTCATTATAGAAACCATAAAAAGGCATAATACCTTTCACGTTCCCTTCTGCCATTCTTTGCAGTGTATCCTGGGCAAACGCAATGGTTGAGTACTGTAAATTTTTGTCGAACAAACTATTTACCGTATCTAGTGATGATTCCAAAAAACCAATATCAACAATTCCGCCGATAGGATTGCTGCGCCCCAAATTCTTTATGAGTTTACGATTATCCATTGCAACAAATGGATCAATAAAATATGTTGCCGGAAAATTAACATTCCCGAGCGATTTTGATAAATTCAATATATTTTGAGGGCTATTAGATATTGTTGGTATGAATATCGCGGCAGCTTTATAAGGATCAGGCCAATCTTTTACGAATCCTGTTGGAGCATAAGATAACCATGCAATACTGTTTCGTACGAGTTTTTCAAAATTTATGTAATCTTCTTGTTCCCCAATTACCGAAGTCAGTTCGAATCCGAACCAAACAAATCTTCCCTTACCATAGGTTCCGTATGCAATTCCAGCGCTTTTATCTACTTCTTCCCGCACTAAGCCGGCTTCTTTTCGGTGATCATACCAAAAACTTGCCTGTGTTGTTCGCGGTTCTAAAATTTCAGTATATATTGGTCTATCCCAGGTTGCAATTTTTAATGTATATCCGGTTGGTATTTCTGCGGTTAACGGTAGGTTTCCTCTTAATGTGTGGACTTTGGTTTTTTCATTCGGATCTATTTCCTTTGTAAAGACCAATCCAAAAACTTCAATAAAAAATTCCCAACCCCGCCATTTAGCCTCATCGGAGAATGAAGCAGTTCCACCGGTTGCAAATACGCTTCCGCCTAAATCAAGATATTTTTTAAGTTGAATTATTTCCCTATCACTAAGTGATTTTGATCCTGGCAAGATTAGAAGTTTGTATTTAAAGTGATTACCAAGTTCTATATCTTGATCGCTGAGGTGAATAAAACTGCGCCTATTGATGGTAAGAAAATTTTCCCACGCATTAACGTTGTCGCTTAGCCATGTGCTGCCGGGATCGATGGTGTTTTCTGTATTTTGAGAGTATAGAATAGCAACTTTATCTTTTGTCCCAAGCTTTGATAAATTTTCCTTAGTCGGTAGTATTTCTTCAATATCAAATTCGCCGTAAACATTACGAATAATTAGAAGAAAAACTATCAATGCAGTAAAAAGGATTACCAAACCACTAAGTATAATAATAGGATAATTAACTCTTAGTCCTCTGCCATCTTTTTTCTGCTCGTCCTGTCGGTATTGTGTGCCGACAGGCTTCTCAGGAATATTTAACGCCATCTAAGGCCTTCCTCTTTTTTAACTTCTTTTTGCTGTTTTTGTTCGCCATAACCTTCATTTGTATAACGCATGAATTTTTGAGGACCGCTATACCTTTCGGCTTGGGCAGGCGCTCTTTCCACAGTTCTTTCGAACTTAGAAGTTTCTGCATAAGAAGTTGGAGCTGACGCATAAGTTGGCTGCATTTGTGGAGCAGTTGCGTATGTTGGTCTAGTCATTCTATCTTCATATACAGTTCTTCTTGTTGCCGTTTGTTCAGCCATTAATGGCATTGGAGCCACTAATTCAGCAGGAATTGAAGATGGCTGAGAAGATGAAGCTACGTTTTTCTCTCTAATTTTATAGAGTATGTAAGCGCCAACCGCCAAAATAAAAGTGGATATTGTTGCGACTAAGATGATTAAAGAGAGTATAGGAATTAATTCCATTTTGTACTCCTATGAGTTATTAAAAATTTATGTATTTGAATTAGCAGAATTTTGGCTGCTAAATCCGGTTCTTTCTAATTTTCCCCATTGCATTTCTAAACCGAGGAATTCTTCTACCGTTGCCATTGCTTTGGTTATATCAATAACAAGAATGAAAACTAGGCGATATATAATTGCATAAGGAACAAGTCTAAATTCTTCTTTTTCTGCGGCAATACAATAAATTGTCGCCATAAAATCCAGCAACGCTATACTAACCCACCAGAAAAAGATGAGTGATGACATACCATAAATCAAAGCTACGGTAATAAAGAATAAATTAGCAAATATATTCATAGCCGGCCAAAGTAGAGCTTCGTAAAACATTGACCACAATACTAATGTATTAGCGAAATTAAGAGTGGGATTATAAATATGTTTTTTATGCTTTCTAATAGCTTGCAAAATACCTCTTGTCCAGCGGTATCTTTGCTTCAATAATTGATACAGAGTAATTGGAGCTTCTGTAAGTGCAATTGATTTAGGCTCATAATTGATTTTCCAACCGGCAGCTAAAATTTTAAGTGTAACGTCTGCGTCTTCTGCAAATGTATCACTTGAATAATAACCTGCATCTTTAAGAGCTGCTTTTCTAAATATTCCAATTGGACCCGGTATAATATTTACAAGTCTTATATGACCTTGTGCGCTTCTTGAAAGGTTAAGTCCCTGTACATATTCGAGCGCCTGTAAATCGGTTAATATTCTTTTTCTATTTTCAATTTTAACGTTGCCTGCAACCGCTCCGACAGAAGGATCAATAAAATGACGGATACCCATTTTTAAAGTGTCGGAAGTTAACTGGGAATCCCCATCCATGCATAAAATAAATTCTGCTTGAGAGTATTGAATGCCGGCGTTTAATGCTTTTGCTTTTCCGCCATTTGGTTTATTTATAAGAGAAACTTTCACATTGGATGTTCTACCCCTCTGATTGCCTACTAATGCAGAAGCAACTTCGCCAGTGTTGTCTGTTGAACCATCGTTTACAATTATAATTTCGTAACTTGGGTAATCCATATCCAAAAGCGATGAGACGGAACCATGTAATGTAATCCCTTCGTTAAATGCTGGAACAATTATTGAGATAAATGGAAAATATCCGCCCTTCTGTTCTACTGTTGATTTAGTTGAATACAAGTATGCGAGCACAAGAGTTGAGAAATAGCGAAACAGCAAGACAAAAAGGAAGATTACCAAACTTACGATTGATGCGTAAACCATCAAACCGTTCCATGATAAAACTGTGTGGGGTAGTGTGAAATAGATAACAAACAACAACACGATTGATATAAATCCAGTGACGAATATTACTCGAAGTTTTTCACTTTTTTCATCACGGTGAGGAGGAGTGATTTCTCTGTTATCTAATTCAATTTTATAACGTTTTATTTGATCTTTACCAGCCATAGCATTTTCTTCTTCTTTTTTTAATTAAGTGTTCAATTTCAATGCCAAAAGTGACCGTCAATTGTGTCCAAAATCAAATCATTTTCTAAGAAAATATGCGAAAAACGCATTATTTAGAGAACATGCCTCATAATAGAACATGACTGGTCTAAAGATAAAATATTTTATAACTTATTGCAATAAAATAAGTTACAAAATATCATTAAAGTAAAATAAAAAAAGAACAAGTTAAATCGTGAATAAAATGACAATTTTTAAAGAACTAATTCATCTTGCTCAATAGAGCATCAACAAAAAGTTCAGAAATCACTTTGGCGCCATCTTCATTAAAATGAACGTAGTCATAACTCAATAATCGCGGGTTAGCATTTACCCATTCAACAGAACTGTTTTTGCCGCCCATTGCTTCATACATATTCCAGAAGGCTACGCCGGATTCACTTGCTATTTCTTCCTGCAGTTTTACTAATTTAATAACAGCAGGATCGGTTTCGAACTTTGAACCTTTCTTTATTGCCTTATCCCCTAGACTTACTAATAAGATACTTGCTTTAGGCATAGACTCTTTGAGATGTTCTATAACTTTGATCATCTTTCTTTTATACCATTTATCGTTAATATCATCAGAAGCTGCGTTGGCGCCGAAATTTAGAATTACTAATCTATAATCTAAATCTGATGCAATATCCGTGTACATTGATTTATCAATCTTTAAGAGAGAAGAACCATTATTCCCTCTCAATGGGAAATTATGAACATAAACTCCGTTACCATCATCGAGAGTAACGCCAAAGAAGTAAGACTCTGCTGCTTTTGGGAATTCCAGTTCCAATTCTTTTACTACTGTTGAGTTAGGAATTGCTACAGATTTTGCCTTCCCGCTGGTTGATGGAAGAGTGAGATTGCCTGAGCCCGAATTTGTTTTATATTTAATGGATAATGATTCTTTTGATTGATAAAATAAATTAATATCTTTGAACGAACTGGATGATTTAAGAAAATTAGATGCTGAATATTTTACCCAGCTTTTTTCTTTTGGAACTGAAACTGTTGCAGCAATTCCCATCGGATATCGGTTCTCGTTTCGCGTAAAAAGCGAGCCCCAAGACCATGTGTCTGAGTATGTTTGTACAGTCGTTTGTTTTAATTTTATATCGTCTGTACAAATTGAAACAAAACCCGCTCCACTGCCACCAAATTTGTTTTGAAGCAATTCGCGAATGTCTGAGGTAAAAACATCTCCCCAAATAATTGAATCGCCGTAGTGAGCTATTCTAATTTTTTTAGTTTTTGCTTCCTTAAGAGAATTGAAAAAACTTTGAAGTTCGTTATTTTTATCAACAATAGGAACCTTAGCTCCAATTTTACCTGATTGAGCATAGTTCGCGTTAATTATTAAAAATAGACTCACAATTAATAAAATTGAGATATATTTTTTCATTTATAGTTCTCCTGCTTTTTCTTTAAAACAATTTTTGGAGTAAAAAAGTTTCTAATTATTCCAAACTAAAATATGCGGATAAATATGCGGATAAATATTTATATCCAGTATCGTACCTAAAACTATTTCCATACGCTGCTTGGGCGCTAACAACTAAATTCGGAGCTACCTGGTATTGAGCAGTTCCCGTAATTTCGCTGATTGTAATATCTAGTAAAGGTGCATAGCCCAATTTACCGCCGACTTTCGCTTCAACCTCTTCATCTTTATGAAATGTCCATTCTCCCCAAAGTGTATGATAATAAAACTCATTTTGGGAATAGTACCGGTTCGACGAAAATCCAAAATCAATGAAATAGAATTCATAGCCGCCTTTTGTATCGTACTGAAAATCTTTACCAATTTTCACTAAGAAATCGTTTCCAATATTCCCATCAGATAAATTGAAGTACTGAAATTTTGAAAAGATGGAGAGAGCCGGTTTCTTAATATTAAATTTACCCGATAATAAATATCTGTATGCATCAATTTGGGTATAAATTAATAACGGCGCAGCTAATGTTATTCTAGCATCGTTGTCATCGTAAAGAAAATTTACGTCATATTTGTCTTTTACATAATATCTTGCAAACAAATTACCAATTGATTTTCGGTTTTCACCCTGAATATTCAGCAGTCCCATTCCGCCGCCGACTGACAATTTTTCACTTATATTGTAACCCAAAGTAAAACCAAATTCTGCAAGACTTTGAGTAAACCTGTTGGCTACAATTAAATTTGAATTTATAATTTGTGCTCCGAGTGTAAATTTTAGTAAATCAATCTGGAATCTTGAACCGTAGCTTAAAAATTCCGAAGATTGATTGTCCTTGTAATAGCTTGCTATAGGAATAATTCTATAACCAAATGGAATAAAATAATTGAATATTCCGGCAATACCGCCAAAGAGTCCGTAAGGAGGCATTCCATTCAATCTGGACCGAACAAAAGAATTTTGACTCGTATCAACAGTGGTTTCTAAATATGATTCATAGAGATT
>JAHJTX010000377.1 GCA_018829545.1 Bacteroidota bacterium
CACAACTGAGTCAAAATTAACCCACGACTTAAGTCATGGGTTAATAAAAACTTAGAGAATTGGCGAACCGTTTCAACGGTTTTCAATTCTTTCTCAAAATTGAATTAAAAACCTTTTTGCAGTGGACTCTTACTTCATTTATCAATTTCATTCAGCGGCAGCTTCGTAAAAAACAAGCATTTTGTCGAAGCTTCGCTTCGATCTACAATATAATTTCAAGCTTTTGCGTAAGATGAGATATTAATTTGGTTTTATAATCGGGACTTTTACAATGACGCTAGTGCGAACTATTTCTCCGTTTAAAATTCCAGGTTCAAATTGAGTGTTTAAAATGGCTACTTCAACTGCTTCATCGGCACCGTGACCCATTTTCTGAAGTACTTTCGTATCGCGGACTAAACCGTATTTATCCACCTCGGCTTCAACAATTACCTCTCCTTCCAATTTGAGCCTGATAACTCTTTGAGGAACAACCAGATTTTTTAGTATTGCATTTAACCCGCCAATTGGTCTGGGACATTTATCAACATTGCATTCAAAATTTATTGAGGCTTGTGGTTGAACTGTTTTATTCTGTTCTTCATGCATAATATTACTTCGCGGAACAATTTCGTTTATCCCAATCTTAGACGATTCATCTGGAGTTTCTAACAGTTCTGAAATCCTTACAAGCGGAGCCTCTTGCTGCTTAACAATAGTTCCCGCAGAAATTTTAATTTTATCTCCGAGCTTGAATTCGATTTTGAATATTACTCTTGTTGTAACAGGTCTTCCACCATTAGCGCCGGGTAAAAACTTTGTTTTTTTTACAGCATCAATTGCCGCTTCATCGCAGCCGAGTCCCAAACCCTGAACAATTTCTGTATTAGTAACCGTCCCAAGTTCATTCACTGTTGCTATTATTGTTACGAAACCTTCCAGTCCATATAATTTAGCGTGCTCAGGATAAACCAAATTTGCCATTATATCTTCCATTCCACCCAAAGGCTGCGGGCACTCTTCTGCTTCGCAAATAAATTGATCTACTTTTTTTCTGTATGAATTTTGTTTGTTACCCTTAGCGTATGCGGTAAGCGGCGCTGCGTATGTGGAATCGTAATCTATATTAATTCTTTTAACCAATTCGCCGGATTCGTAACTGCGAACTTCTTTTAATCCCCCATTTTCATAATACAATTTTGTTAAGCCGTCGCGTATCCCAAATTGAACGGAATAGTCCTCCATCAAAAGCCCCGTCTCATAAAAATTATATACCCAGCCGTTGAGCTTTCCCGCACTGAAAGTTTTTTCCGACTCAAGATTACCATTGTGATAATAATAATAACATGTTCCGTCAAGAATTTCGTTTACATAGGAAAGCTTTGCCTTAATTTTTCCGTCCGGATAATATCCTTTTACAGTACCTTCCTGAGCCGATAAAATAATTGGACACAAAAAGAGAAGGAGTAAGAAATATTTTTGATGATTTTTTTGCATTGGGTTAATTACTCACTCATGTTACGCAAAAATGTAGAGCGAAACTCTGTTGCGCTCATTAATTGAATAATTTGAACTAAATTGACCGATCGATTCAGCGGATCACCCTACAATTTTTATTCTTTTGCGTAAGGCGAGTTACTCAATTAAACATGTCAAAAATACTAATTTCGAAGTGGCTAAGAAAATGCTAAGAGATAAAATTGAAAAATCTTTTCACTTTGATGTATTATATTGATGTGCAAATTAGAAATGGAATTGGTACGCATAATTGAAACTTACAAATAAATATCTCTCATTCTCTCCCTCAATCATAATCATAATCCTAATCTTAATCTTAATCTTAATCCTAATCACCCCTCTCAAAAGTTCAGCTCAGCGAAAAGTAGATATTGAAAAATTACGCTCCAAATATGCACTCCAAGAAAACCGGGCTAAGCTTAATCATAATATCGAAGAGCAAATTAAAAATCTTTCCTCTCATGAGAATTCAGTAATCGGCGAGCTTGAATTAGTAAATTTTCTTGATGATTTTGATCTTTATCCAATACTTTCTGAAAAAACTCAAACTGTTTTCCGTAAGGCAATTGAACGAATTGAAGTGTATTCAATTTCTTCGCAAAGAAAACTCTTAAGATCGGTAATGGGATATTATCCGCAAGAATTTAATAATGAATTCGAAATGCTTTTTATCAATACATCCGATATACAGATTTATTTGATTTCACTTTTTGCATTACATCATGAAGGCTCGTTGATAATCGACAAAAACAAAATTGCTGAGGAAATTGAGACGAGATTTCCCGAACAAGAATTGCCGGTAAATCATGAGTTATTGAATTACTATCTCGAAAGCGAAAAGTTATACACTCCGAATTTGATTGAATTTTTCACTCATCCGTTTATGGAGAATTCAACAATAATATATTCGCTGCATAGAAAAAATAGAAACTATCCGGGACTGACAATAATTAAAAACACATCCGGAAAATTTTTACGGAATGCGGGCAGCACAATTTTTTCAATTCCACAGCTTGCGTTATCGATTTCTAACTTACCGGGGTTCATGAACCAGGGCAACACACCACAAGGAATTTTTTCTATCGTCGGATTCTACGTCTCGCCGAC
>JAHJTX010000378.1 GCA_018829545.1 Bacteroidota bacterium
TGTATCAATTGTCATGAACATAGAAAAACGGAAGTGGATGATGAACACAAAGGAATCAACGGTTATCAATATAACAGTGAATCATGTTTATCGTGTCATCCAAATGGAAAAGGAGACGGCGCCTTCAATCATGCTTCAACAGATTTTCCTCTTCTGGGAGTTCATACTACAGTTGACTGTCAAGAATGCCATATCACTACCACCAAACCTCAGTTAGAGTGTGTTTCTTGCCATGAGAATGCATTTGCCAATTCTACCAATCCAAGTCATTCATCAAGTGGAATATCCGTAAGATGCGAAGACTGTCACGAGTCAACTTCGTGGTCTCCGTCATTATTCACGCATACATCAACAGGGTTTGAGCTATTAGGCAAGCATGTGGATTTGGATTGTTCAAAGTGTCATCAAGTAAGTACTGCCAACGCTCAGAGCGAATGTTATTTTTGCCATGAGAATGCATTTACCAATTCTACCAATCCAAATCACTCAGCAAGTGGAATATCTGAAAGGTGCGAAGACTGCCATGAACCAACGTCGTGGAGTCCGTCGTTATTCACGCACACATCAACAGGGTTTGAGTTGCTTGGCAAGCATGTGGATTTAGATTGTTCAAAGTGTCATCAAGTAAGTACTGCCAACGCTCAGGGCGAATGTTATTTTTGCCATGAGAACAATTATTCAAACGCTCCTAATCATCAAAATCAAAATTATCCTCAAAATTGTGAATTGTGCCATTCATTTGTTAATTGGGCAGATGTCGTGTTTGATCATAACAGCACCGCTTTTCCTTTAAGAGGAAAACACTTTGAAACAACGTGCGACAAATGTCATGCGGAAGGTTTTACAAATACGAAAAGTGATTGTAACTCATGCCATAACAATGATTATCAAAACAGCGCGAATCCTCCTCATGTGTCTTTGTCGTTGTCAACGGATTGCAGCCAATGCCACACAGAAACTCCCGGATGGAGTCCCGCATTATTTCCGGTTCACGATGATTACTATCCTTTAATTGGCGCTCACGCAAAAATTTCCAGCGATTGCTCAAAATGCCATACAGGAAATTTCAGCAGCGCCCCAAATCAATGCTGGGGTTGTCATCAGTCGGATTATCAAGGTGTAACCGATCCGCCTCATCAATCGGCAGGCTTTTCAACGGACTGTGAATCCTGCCACTCACAAATTGCGTGGAAACCATCAACGTTTAACCACGATGCGAATTACTTCCCAATTTATTCCGGTGAGCATAGAGGTGAATGGAATCAATGTTCGGATTGCCACAATGTACAATCCAATTTCAAGGTTTTTGAGTGTATAAACTGCCACGAGCACAACCGAACTGATGTGGATGATGAGCACAAGGATGTGAGGGATTATCAGTACAATAGCATTGCATGTTACGATTGCCATCCTACAGGAAAAGGCGATAGAGCCCTTTTTATTAGTCCGAATCATTTTCCTTTGGTGGGTTTACACAAGACTTTTAATTGTAAAGATTGTCATACTAATCCAACAAATCAAAAATTGTTTTCGTGCACTGACTGCCATGAGCATTCCAGCGCGCTAATGCAAAAAAAACACAATAATATTCCCGGTTATTTCTATTCATCTAAAATGTGTTTCGACTGCCATCTAGGCGGTTTAAATCAAAAGCAAATTAAAATATTTAGAGAAAAATAATATGCGCAAAGCATTTTTAATAAATTTTGTTTTCTTATTTGCAGTATCGTTAATTGCTCAGAATAGTGAAACAAAAATCCATGGTGAAGTAACATATATCACTTCTTCCAACATTTATGTCTCATTTGCAAATACCGCAGGTTTTAATAAAGGAGACACACTTTATATTGAAAAAGATGGGGAGCTGGTTTCTGCAATTGAGGTGAAATATCTTTCATCATCCTCATGCGCCGGCTCTCCCTTAATCGATATTAAAAACTTTTCTAAGAGTATGCAGCTAGTTGGTTTTATTAAAAATCCAACTACTCCATTAACGCAGCAAATTATTGCGGATTCCACGGCATCTCGGATTTCTCCCAAAAGTTCAGCAGTGAGCGGGGCTAAAAATATAACAAAACAAAACATTAGGGGTAAGTTTTCCATCGCTTCCTATACTGACCTTGTTAACTTTTCAAGCGGAACTGATAATATTCAAAGATGGCGGTATACTTTTTCACTAAATGCGGAAAAAGTGTATGAGTCAGATTTCTCTTTCGATATGTATTCATCGTATTCATATAAGAATAACCAAAGGAAAAGAGATTTATTTGAAAACCTTAAAATTTATTCTTTATCAGCGCAATATGATTTCACGCCTCATACCAGATTAAATTTTGGAAGACTAATAAATCCAGCTATCACAAACATTGGCGCCTTCGATGGTCTTCAATTTGAAACTGAGTTCGGTAATATTAATTCGGGTTTTATCTTGGGCTCTCGCCCGTCTTTTTCCAATTATAGTTTCGATGGCGATTTAGTTCAATATGGTTTTTATTTATCGAAAACCGATACAATAGGAACCGCATTCATGCAAAATTCTGTTTCCTTATTTGAGCAGACAAATAAATTTAACACAGACCGCAGGTTTCTGTATTTTCAGCACAGCAACAATGTTTTATCTAATGTAAACGTATTTATCTCTGCAGAAACTGATATTTATAAGAGAGTTAGCGGAGCCGAGAAATTTCAGTTTGATATAACCGGTCTTTATATATCGACCCGCTATCAGCCAATTAACTGGGCATCGTTTAATGCTTCCTATGATGCGAGAAAAAATGTTATGTACTACGAAACGTATAAACATTACGCCGATAGCCTTCTTGAAAGTGAAACGAGAAAAGGACTTCGTATCAGTACAAATCTTCGGCTAATCAAGAATTTGTTTTTAAGGCTTGGGTATGGTTACAGATTCGGCAATTCCGATTTAACTGTTTCTAATAATTACAATTTTATGCTGTCGTACAATAATCTTCCATGGCTTAATTCCTCCGCGAACTTAAGTTTTAATCAAATTAATACAAGTTTTGTTGATGGAACTACTTGGGGAATTGGGCTCGGAAAATCATTCTTCGATAATGACCTTGATGCAAGAATTAATTACAGGATTATTAGCTACAGTTTATTAAATAGCATGAGCACATTATCACAAAATATTTTTAACCTCGATCTCTCTTACAGAGTATTCGGCAGAGATTATGTTTCTATTTCTTATGATGGAACTTTTGAGAAACTGAACACATATAGTCGGATTTATTTTAACTTTACAAAAAGAATTTGATTTTTATTTCACAATTTTTAAGACAGCTTTAAATTCATCTGTTCCGCAGATATTCAACAGTTCGAATAATATTGCTTCCGTGGTGGTAATTTCTGCGCCGTTCGCTCGCATTCTATCCAAAGCAATTTTGTAATCAATTTCTTTTCGAGAAGTAACCGCATCGGCGGCAACATCAACTTGAAACCCATTCGCAAGCAAATCTAAAACTGTTTGCTGAACGCAGACGTGAGATTCTATTCCGCATGCAACAATTTGTTTTCTATCAGTATTCGCAAAATCTGTGAATAAGTTTTCTGCTCCTCCACAACTGAACGTCATTTTTTGAATTGCATTGCCTTCCAATTCTTCCTTTAATTCGGAACAAGTTGCTCCCAAACCCTTTGGATACTGTTCGGTAAAGTAAATTGGAATTCCGAGAGCTTTGAACCCTTTGATAAGTTTTATTGTGTTTAATATGAGCTCGTCCTTATTCAACATCGCATTTAATATTCGCTCTTGGATATCTACAATAAGTAAAGCTGTTTCTTCCCGGCGCAAAATCTTGCTGTGTCTTTTAATTTCCATTTAATCCTCCGCTATTCATAAATTGAATCCATACCGTATTTGCCGCATGAGTAAATTGTTAAAATGGCAGTAACGTCAATCAGCGCTTTCTTTTCATCGGCAATGGGAATTATTAAATCATAAACTTCCGCTATAAATTTCATGTTGTTAAGAATTTTTATAAGCTCTGCGTACGTGGGATCTCCATGCCAGTTTGCTACTTTTTTAACTATGTTTTTTTGATTCCGCCTTAAGAATTCTCTAAACGTAATGTAGTTTGTGGAGAGAGCGGTTCTCGGTTTAGAAATATTCAACACGTCATTAAAATATTCGTTCCATCTGCTCGCCAAATTTTTATTCGATTCAAACATCAATTCGTGCGCCTTTTTTAAATCCATTTTCGCGCGTGTGTGCACTTTGAATTTCGGAATCAACGCATAACCGTCGTAGCTAGTTATTCCTCCCTCTTCATCGTGGTAACGCCATAATTTATTGAGCTGCTGCGGATTAATAATATTTACAACCGTATCACGTCCGCTGTCAATCATTATATAATTCCCACGCGAACAATTAATTACGGTAATCCAATGCTCCCAATTATGAACGCTTAGTAAGCACGGTATGCCTTTTCTTAAATATGCAGACAACAGTTGCCGTGATTTTACCGCGGTTGTGGAATGGAAATGAACTAATTTGCAATTGAATCTTCGCGCAGCGCGCGAAAGCCCTATTTCATCGGTTCCAGCCCACCATGTGCTTCCGGCAATTATTCCGATTTGATTTTCATTTTTAAATACTCCTAACATTACAAGAGCATATTTAAGCGCGAAAGGTCCGCATTGATATTTATTCGGTTGTGGATAAAAACTCATATTAAAACCAATTTTTTAGAGGGGGAATAAAATAATAAATCTTTTGATAAGCAGCGCAATTTTATTAAATTTTGCACTTTCAAAAAGCTAAAAGCTCATGAAAGTTGCAGTTGTTTATAACGAAGCATTCCCGGGAATTAAAAATCAATACCAAACCAAATTTCCTAAAAATTTACCATTCAAACCCTATTTTGATTATTACGAATCCGATCCTATCGCGGAATATGAATCCATCGCCGAGCATTTAAGACAGGTAGGTTTCGACTGCTACATTTTGAATATACTGGATAATATTGACATTTTTTTGAGCGATCTAAAAAAGAACAAACCCGATGCTGTGTTTAATTTTGTTGAGATTTATAAAAATGTTGCCGAATGGGAAAAAGGTTTTGCCGGATTAGTTGAGCTAATGAGGGTTCCGTATACCGGCGCGCCGCCAATGGGACTTGGAACATGCCAGAGCAAGGTTCTAACTAAAAAAATATTGAGTTCAATTGGAATACGAACTCCCCGCTTCGTTTACCTTGAACAGCCGCAGAAATTATACCGCTTTAAGCTAAATTATCCGTTGATCGTAAAACCCGCTTTGGAAGACGCAAGCGCGGGAATTGACGTTGATGCGGTTGTAACCAACTATAAAAAATTGAAGAGCCGAATAAATTATATTTTTCAGGAATTCAAGCAGCCAGTTTTGATTGAGGAATACATTGAGGGACGGGAACTAAATGTTGCGGTTTTTGGCGATGATAATCCCAAAGTTTTGCCGATAAGCGAAATTGATTTTACAAAAATGCCGGCACATCTGCCTAACATTGTCAGTTTTCAGGCAAAGTGGAATCCGCTGCACGAGGTTTATCATAAAACCATTCCTAAATGTCCGGCAAGACTCACTAAGAAAATTCGAGCCGAGGCGGAACGAATTGCTCTTGCTGCATTCAAAACTACCGGCTGCAGGGATTATTGCAGAGTTGATATGAGACTTTCAAAGGACAACGAGTTATATGTTCTGGAAGTAAACCCTAACCCCGATTTAACAGAGGATGCGGGATTTATGCGCTCAATGAGTGAGGCAGGATACTCGTACGGAGAAGCCCTTAAAGCTATTGTAGACCTTGCAATTGAACGAGGGGAAAAAGCTGCAGTCAACCATTAATTGAGAATCAACAAATTTGAGTGATGTGTTAGTTTGACTCAATTTCCTTTTTAACTGCCAAACCACCCCTATAAAAAAGATTGAGATATATTTTTATATTGAATATCTGTCTTATTTAGACTAGGTTTAAATAAGAGATTATAATAATATTTTGTTTTAGCGGTAATTATCCGAATGTTGAGCAGACTTACATATTGCAGCGCAAAAACCGAAGTCGAGATTAAAGAGATTTTAGGGGGAAACGGAGCTTCTGAAAATCTTAATAATCTTGGACTACAAATAGGCAGAAAAGTCCAAATTGTTAAAACCGATCATACTCAAGGACAATTAACGCTAAGTCTTACCGGCAACGAAATTTCCCTTGGTAATGAGCTCGCCTCAAAAATATTGGTTGAAACTAACGAGATTATTGAAACAAGCCTAAATATGACCAAAGTGGGCGATGTGGTTGAAGTAACAAAAATTTTAGCTATTGGCGATATAAGATTCCGGCTGCTTGATATGGGACTTGTTAGAGGAGTGAAACTAAATATTCTACGTTTTGCACCTTTGGGCGATCCATTGGAGGTTTTGATAAACGGCTTTAATCTTTCGATGAGAATGAGCGAAGCAAAGAATATAAAAGTGAAGATTTTGGAATTTGGAAAGATCGAGAAGAATAGGAAATGGAAATTCGGATGGTGATTTTTTTGAGATTGGGATCATATTAATATGCCCGGAAGTAATGAAATTTTAGTCGCGCTTGCCGGCAATCCAAACAGCGGTAAAACCTCGTTATTCAACAAATTGGTGGGCGCTAATCAAAAAGTTGGCAATTGGTCCGGCGTTACGGTTGAAAAGTATGAAGGCTCCACTAATCACCGCGGATTCAATATAAAGGTAATTGACCTCCCCGGAACATATAGTCTTACGACTTACTCACCTGAAGAAATTGTTGCCCGCAAGTTTTTGGTTGAAATTCAGCCGGATGTTGTAATCAATGTCGTTGATTCTTCAAATCTCGAAAGGAATTTATTCCTCACAACTCAGCTTATCGATATTCAGGCAAATTTAATCGTCGCCCTTAACATGTATGACGAAGTGGAAGATCACAAAACTAAGATTGATGTTGACCAGCTCGAAAAATTAATCGGCGCGCATATGATACCGACATCAACAGTAAACGGACTTGGTATCAGCAGCATACTCGCTCACATTGTAGATTTGTTTACCGGCGCAATTTCAGTAAGAAAAAATAAATTGGTTTTCTCGGATAAAATTGAAACTATAATCGAAAATTTAGTATCGGTTTTGGAAACTGAAAAAGAAATTACTTCCCAATATTTCTCCAGATGGCTTGCAATTAAATTACTTGTTAACGATAAAGACGTTTATAATATTGTTCGGAAATATCCGGTTTGGATAAAAGTAAATTCTATTTTGAGTAAAGCAATTCAGCAAAGCAAAACTGAGTTCGACAGCGATCCGGAAATGATGATAAAGGAAGAGCGTCATTCATTCATTCGCGGCGCTATCAAAGAGACCGTTAAATATGCGCCAAGGGTAAAAAAATCAACAACCGAAATTATTGATGGAATATTAATAAACCGAATAACCGGACTTCCCATATTCGCATTTTTTATGTGGGCAATATTTCAAATTACGTTTACACTCGGCGAATATCCTATGCTTTGGCTCGAAAGTTATTTTTCATGGCTCGGCAATATTGCCGTTCAATTTATTCCAGAAGGAGTTGTTCAATCGATTGTAGTTGACGGAATAATAGCCGGTGTTGGGGGCGTGCTGGGCTTCCTTCCGAATATAATGATTTTATTTATTTCCCTCGCATTTTTAGAGGGAACCGGATATATGGCTAGAGCCGCTTTTGTGGTCGATAAAATTATGCACAAAGTTGGGCTTCACGGAAAGTCGTTCATCCCTATGATAACAGGCTTCGGATGTTCTGTTCCGGCTTTTATGGCAACAAGAACTCTAAAAAACGAAAGCGACAGAATAACAACTTTGATGATAATTCCGTTTATGAGCTGCGGCGCAAAATTTCCAGTCTATGTTTTAATTGCAGGAACATTTTTCGATAGAAGCGATGCCGGGAACGTTCTTTTCGGGATTTATCTTCTCGGAGTTGCGATTGCACTTCTTTCTGCAAAATTGCTAAAAACTGCTTTCTTTAAAGGGGAGTCCGAACCCTTCGTAATGGAGCTGCCGCCGTATAGAATGCCTTCAGTGAAAATTTTGTTTTTTCAAATGTGGTTCAAAGCGCAAATGTATTTAAGAAAAGCGGGCACCATAATTCTCTTTGCTTCCATCTTAATCTGGTTTGTGAGTAACTATCCCAAGAGCATTCAAATTACGGAAGAATATTCAAACAAAATAAGCACTGTAGAATTAGCGGAAGATTTTTCGAGCGATTCAAAAGCGGAATTGATTGGCAATTTAAGAACTGAAGAAGCATCAAAGCAGCTTGAAGTTTCTGCTGTCGGCGTGATAGGAAAACTCATTGAGCCGTTAGTTCAGCCGTTAGGATTCGATTGGAGATTGGGAATTTCTCTTGTTAGCGGGATTGCGGCAAAGGAGATTGTTGTCTCTACAATGGGTACGTTGTATTCATTGGGCGATTCGGATGAGAACTCAACTGCGCTACGAGAAAAATTATTAGCAATTGGAAGCTATAATATTCCTGTTGCGCTTTCGTTTATGGTATTTGTACTTTTATATATTCCCTGCTTTGCGGCAAGTATTGTTTTTCACAGAGAAGCTGGAAAAATCAAATGGACTTTTCTTTACATATTTTATACAATGACTGTCGCTTGGATCATGTCCTTTGCGACATACAATATTGCCAGCTTGTTTTTATAACTGCCGCGAACAATTGTTGGCGAGCTGTAATTTTCATTTTAAATTACTTTGCTTTGTTTACAATGTAAACTCCCACGATTATCACTGCCATTCCAAGAAGATGGAAAGCGTAAATTTGTTCTCCATCAACAATGCCCCATACAACCGCAATTATTGGAATTAGATAAGTGACTGTTGATGCAAAAACTGCTGATGTTTGCTGAATCAATTTGTTGAAAAACACTAACGCCAAAGCCGTACCAACAGCGCCAAGTAAAAACAAATAACCGAGAGAATACCATGTTGCGCTGTTTTCGGATAATCTGTAAATAAAATCGGTGGAAAGAAGATAAGCTAATGCCAGCGGTCCAACTCCGAGCAATGCCGTAGAAGTTAAAACTGCCGAATTTATTTCCGCGAAATATGCTTTTACCATATTTGCACTTATGCCGTATAAAATGGTTGCAGCAATTACAAACAGCACGTAGAAATTGAAACTACTAATTCCGCCTTGATTGTTGATGAATGTTAAACCAATCGATCCCGCCAATCCGATCATCAAGCCCAGTGTCTGTTTGGATTTAATTTGTATTTTGAAAGCTAATGCGCCCGCAATCAACGTAAATATAGGGGTGAGTGAATTTAATATTCCCGTGAGAGAACTTGTTAATTCTGTTTCAGCTTTAGCAAAAAGAACCGCCGGGATTAAATTGGAAATCAGTCCGAGGAAAAAAAGTTTTTTCCAATGATATTTGAAAGTGGTTTTTATATGCTTTATAGCAAACGGCAGTAAAACTATGAACGCGAAAACAATTCTGATTGTACCCACCTGCCCCGGCGAAAAGGATTCGAGTCCCTTCTTTATTAAGATAAATGAGCTGCCCCAAATAATTGAAAGGGCAATCAAAACAATAACAGAAGAGAGTTTTCCCTGTCTAATTTTCAGTTTGCTTGCTGTATTTCTTTTGAACATTAATGCTCACTGATTTACATTCTTCTAAATTCAGCGGGGCTATTTAATTAAAATCATTTTCTTTGTTTCAATAAAGCTTCCCGCCTGCAATTGATAAAAATAAATTCCGCTTGCTAATTGACTTCCATCAAACTCAACCTCATAATTGCCCGAGGTTTTGTATTCATTCACAAGTGTTTTAATCTCTCTTCCAAGCATATCATAAACTTGCAGCTTGATGAACTTGGAACTTGGAACTTGAAACTTAATAAATGTACTTGGGTTAAATGGATTTGGATAATTTTGCATGAGTCTATAATTCTCAGGATTTGGCGCAAGTTCAATCTCGCCTGTAGTTATATACCTTCTATCGGTAGTAAAAGTAAATATATCCTCAACAGATAGTGGGCGTTTTGTTAGAATCACATTTTTATCACCTTCATTTGGAATGAGAGGTTTTCCACTTTCGGCGCTACTCAGCAAACTTGCGTGATATCTTGGGAAACTCGAAGTGTAGCGCGAAGGAGTTAAAAATCCAATTTGCTCTCCTGCATCCCACTTAATATTTGCCGTTAGTGACGGCTCAATAATTACCATATCCATTTGTTCATTATCGGTTAAATTCCATGCATAGAAAGGACATTTAACTTTTTTCTTCCCGCTTGAATTGTAAGCCGAATCGAGAACAACTGAAAAAGATCCATCCGAAAGAGTATCGGTTTTTCCCCAAATCAACGCCATATCGATTGGAGCCAATACGGATAAGCCTAAGCCAGAGCCGATAGTAAATACTAAATTTGAGCCTGAGTTATTTACAAAATATGAGTTTTCCTTATCCAAAATAAAATTGAAAATTGGAATAACTTCTACGGCGATACCGTCGAATGTTTCCGTTTTATACAATACGCCTTCGCCTTTATTTAGGGGATAATTCTCAACTTTGAATTGATTAGTCGAAGTGTTTTTAATATCTGCAGTGAAGCTACCGCTGCCCGCATCATTAAAGGTTACCTGGTACGTATCGCCTGTTGTTTTCGTAGAATCGACAACGTGAACAATAATTTTTGAAGATGATTTTCCTGAAGTATGCAAATATGTCTTAGTGTCGATTACCGCTTGTGGAAACTCTGGTGAAACTCTTCTCGCCATTATTTCGAAGTCCTTTCCTAGTTCGCCCCAGCTTGACCATGTAACTAAAAGTTGATTGTCATCGGTCACTATGAAATCAGGTTCCCACTGATAGCTGTTTGAATATTGATTTACAATGGTTTGGAAGCTCAGCTTGTTCAAATCCCCATCAAAAATTTGCGCTAATACTCCTTCGCGATTACCGTCTTCCTTCCAGCTTGACCATACTACAGCAATATTTCCATTTAACATTTTTTTTATTCGTGGCAGCCACTGATAATTCACTTTGGTTGTGTTAGCTAAAATTTCGCCACCGATTTTATTTCCATCAGTATCGAATTTTTGAAGATAAATTCCGCCGTCAAATCCGTCTTGTTCCCAACTACACCAGGATGCAACAAAGCTGAGGTTCTCAAATACTTCAACATCGCCGAACCACTGATAATCATTCTCATAAGTATTAATTTGAAATTCCTCTACGCGGACGTTTCCCGAAGAGTTATAAATTTTTCCGAACATTCCGTAGCCGGTCGGCAAATCCTTTTCCTGTCCCCACGATTCCCAGATGAGGATGAAACTCCCATCATTAAAATATTTTATGGCAGGTCTTGCTTGACTGTTTGCGGTTGTTGTGTTAACTAAAAACTCATCCCCAACTTTTACCGCCGCGCTGTCATATCTCTGAGCATAAACTCCTCTATTGCTGCCGTCTTGATACCATGATTCCCAAGCGATAATAAAATTTCCATGCTCATCGATATCACACGCTGGGTTTGTCTGTGTGTACAGCGTTGTGGAGTTTACTTGAAATTCAATTCCTGGGAACGCGCTTTGATAGGCAGAAGTGTATG
The DNA here is from genome assembly GCA_018829545.1 of Bacteroidota bacterium. Classification (GTDB taxonomy): domain Bacteria; phylum Bacteroidota; class Ignavibacteria; order Ignavibacteriales; family Melioribacteraceae; genus JAHJTX01. The sequence goes on from JAHJTX010000378.1 coordinate 11,612, forward strand.
AAACCTGCACATCATAGATTGAATTGTTGTCTGTAAAACTTCCCCAAGCTGCAACTAAGTCACCTCGTGAGTTCATAGCCGCGCAAGGTTTTTCTTGATCGTTTTCATAGAATTGACTTAATAAAATTTCCTGTGAAATTTTTTCGTCTTCCATGTTGAATAATTGAATTACAATGTCGCCTTCCGAATTTGAATCAGCATAATTTTCAGAATTCCAGATCACAGCATAACCCGAAGCACTTCTCACAATTTGCGGATCGCGTTGAGTAGTATCGGTTCTCGTGTTTACAAAAAATTCATCCTGAGCAGAAAGGATCGATGCCATCGTTAAACAAGCTAAAATTATTTTTTTCATTACACTCTCCTACTTCATCTGAAAATCTAAAATTTGAGATGCTCTTCCGTTTGGAATTTGATAGTGCCACCATTCAGCGGAGTAAATACTAAATCCGGCTGATTCCATTGTGCTTTTAAGAAGTGCGCGGTTAGCAATTGCTTCCGGTGGCAGGTTGCTGTAACCGTGTCCCGCTTCGGGACCGAAAAAATCGAACTCTGTCGGCATTTGCAGATCGATGCCGCTCTCAATATCGTAGAGAGTTAAATCAATTGCTCCGCCAAAATTATGAATTGAACCGTTTGCGGGATCAGCGACATAAGTTGGATTCGGAAAAATTTCGAACATCAAATATTGTATCGCCCGCGGTCGATAAGCATCAAAAACTTTAATACCAATTCCTTTAGGATAACTTTTACCATCATAAGTGCGAAGACTTCTCAAATTGCTGGCAGCGGTTTTCAGCATATTCACTGCCTTAAGCATGAACAAAGCTTCGTTAGTAGTATAAAGTTTTTGGGAAGTGAAATTATCCGTTGTGCTGTACCGAATATCCAGCTTAACATCGGGAATCAATTCTTTGATATTTACAAGTTCCTCATCGCCCTTTTGCGCTACCATAAAACTTGATAATATTAAAAATAATGATGCGAATATTTTCATTCTGAACTCCGTTAAATTATTTCGTTCACTCTATTTAATTTTTTGCCAATACAGAAGCAGATGCTTTATTTAAATTTTATTCTAATATCAACCGCGTGGAAGGAATTATCCTCTGCAACTATTAACGGGTTAATATCGAATTCTGCAGTTTGATTACACTCGATCATCATTGCGGCGGCGGAAGCGATTATTGATTTTAGTTTATCAATGTCGCATGGTTTTTCGCCGCGGACGCCTTTAAGAATTTTACCCATAATTGTCGATTCGATCATTTCGTCAATATCATCTTCGATTAAATACGCCGAACGTAACGCAGTATCATTAATTACTTCTACATACTTGCCGCCGGCGCCAAATACAATTACGGGACCGAAAGAAGGGTCTCGATAACCACCGATTAGAATTTCGTGTTTAACTTTTATGTAAGGCTGAATTAAAAAAGAATCTAACTGAAAATTGTTTTTACTGAATTGAGATGACATTTCCTCGGCTGCCGATGATAATTGCTCTCGACTGGGAATGTTTAGTTTTACCGCTTCCATTTCTGATTTATGAATTACATCCCCGCTCAGCCCCTTTAGAACTACGGGGAATTTTACGTCATGCAAATTCATTAATTGATTGATATCAACAATTCTATTGGCAACAACAGGTAGATTATAATCCGCAGCAATAATGTTAACTTGCTCTTGAGTTAAAAACCCCGATATAAAATTATAGCTCTGAGAATTTTTCCTTTCTAACCTTTCCAAATACTTAATTCTATTCTGCTTTATTTTTTTAGAAGAAGTTTGAAACATAAGTATGTTGGAAATTACTTCTGCGGGATCTTCGGGGTTCCTAAACAAAGGAATTTCATTTGAAGATTCGCATCTGTGCTTATTCCAAAATTCAGGCAGAGGCATGTAAACTTGATAAATTGGTTTGGGCGATTCAATGCCTGAAACAGCTTCAACAATCTCGAAAGGTTGAACCATAACAGGCTGAACGAATATGCTAATTACTGCATCTGTGTTTATATCTGCAGCCGCTATCATCGCGGTTTTACGGAAAATTTCAGCGTCAGCGCCGGGCAGAAGATCAACGGGATTCTCAACGCTGCCTTCAGGATGGACAATTTCCTTTAACTTTTTCTTAGTCTCTTCCGTAAATGTTGATAACTCAAGTCCTTCCGATTCGAGTTTATCAACGGCAAGAATTCCAGGTCCGCCGGCGTTTGTGATTATTGCTATTCTTTTTCCATTTGCTTTAGAGAAAAATTCAAATCCTTTTGCCGTATTAAAAAGTTCGTTCAAATTATTCGCACGAATAATTCCAAACTGCTTTAAGACAGATTCAACTACCTTGTCGCTGCCGCTTAACGCTCCGGTGTGAGATGAAGCGGCTTTCATTCCCGCCGATGACTTCCCTGCTTTTAGTACGATAAGCGGCTTAGTTACTTTTCCTCTTATAATTTTTTCTATTAGATTTTCGCCGCTAACGAAACTTTCGAGATAAAGAGCGATTGTATCTATATTTGCATCCCATTCCCAAAACTCGATTAAATCATTTTCATTGATATCCGCTTTGTTCCCCACGCTTATAAAATGTGCAAATTTAATGTCCGTTTCTCTTAGCGAATTCAGCACTGCTGCTCCAAGAGCTCCGCTTTGAGAAAGGAAGGCGGTCTTCCCAACGGCAGGTTTTTCGGCAACAAATGTGGCGTTTAGTTTTATTTCTTCCAATGAATTTATAACGCCCATACAATTTGGACCGACTAATCTTGCGCCGGATTTCTTAATTTTTTCCACAATCCGCTTTTCAAGTTCCTCGCCCTCTTTTCCAATTTCTTTGAATCCCGCTGTGATTAATATTATTGATTTAACATCTTTTCCTATCAGCGCATCAATGGTTTCCTCTACAAACTTCTTTGGCACTACAACAATTGCAAGGTCAATGGAGTCTTTAACTTCTGCGATTGACGGATAGCATGTCAAACCAAGTATTTCAGATGAATGGGGATTTACCGGATAAATTTTCCCCGTGTATCCAAATGATTGAATCGTTTTCAGTATTTCGTAGCCAATGCTTTTTTCTTTAATTGATGCGCCGGCAATGCAAATGGAGTGGGGATAGAAGAAATTTTGTATTTGGAGATACATAATATTTTAGTATTTTTTATCTAAATTATTGTATGGAAATAATAGTATCTAAAAAATAAGAAATTATGATGTCAACATGAACGCCATAATATTACTTAGTCACCTTACGCAGAACTTGTAGCACGATCCCGAAATTTATCGGGATGGTAAAAAACAAGCATTTTAGCGAAGCTTCGATCTACAATATAATTTCAAACTTTTGAGTAAGGTGATTTACTTAGTGCATAATTTCACAAATACAGTGACGTATAAAATAATGGCTAAATGTATTAGCTCTGTCAATAAGTTAACAAAAGTATAATAACTAATCTAGGGTATTTACTTCCTGCCACTAATAGAATATGGCACAATTAA
>JAHJTX010000379.1 GCA_018829545.1 Bacteroidota bacterium
ATGTGATTTTTGCGGTTGCTGCGTCGGAGTTTGCCCGGAAGACGCGATAGAATTAAAAGAAGCTGAGATAAGTATAATTGAAGACCGATGCACTAATTGTGTAAAGTGTGTGTGGTCATGTCCAATTGAAGTGATAAAATTTTATAAGGATTAAGTTACTCGCAATAATGACAAATAAAGAATATGATATAATTGTAGTTGGAGCAGGACCGGCTGGAACTATGGCTGCAAGATTTGCCGCAGAACATGGCGTTTCGGTTTTAGTGCTGGAAAAAGACAGAGACGTTGGTTATCCGGTAAGATGCGGCGAAGCAATAAGCAAGGCTGGCGTTGAAGAATTTATTCCTTCCAACGATAAATTTATCGCATCCAAAATAGATAAATTCAGTATGATTTCACCTGACGGAACTGAATTAATAATTCCGCTCGAGGAATCCGGCTACATCCTCGAAAGAAGAATATTCGATTATGAACTTGCGAAAACCGCTGTATCTGCCGGCGCTGAAATCATAACGCGAGCTTACGTTAATGGTCTTCTATTCGATAATGATGCCGTTGCCGGAGTTGAGGTAGAATACCGCGGTGAAACGCATAAAATAAAATCTAAAATTGTAATTGCCGCAGATGGAGTTGAATCGCGAGTTGGAAGATGGGCGGGAATTAAAACACATATTGATTTCCGGGATATGGAATCGTGCGTTCAAATTACTGCCGCTAATATTCCTGTCGATCAAAATACATTGTACTTCTACTTTGGAAAAGATTACGCGCCCGAAGGATATTTTTGGATTTTTCCTAAGGGCGGCAACACAGCCAATATCGGCTTGGGAATTAGCGGTAACATCGGGAAAAAGAAGTCTGCCTTGTCTTTTCTAAATGAATTTATGACGAACAACTATCCGAATGCATCAATTCTAACGCAAATTGCCGGCGGAGTGCCTTCAACAATTACTCTTGAAAAAATTGCCGCCCCCGGAATAATTTTAGTCGGCGATGCTGCCCGGCAGGTCAATCCCCTTTCGGGCGGTGGAATTGCAAGTGGAATGATCGGCGGTAAAATCGGCGGAACAATTGCCGGCGAATCAATTAAAATGAAAAATCCCAATCACCTGCTCAGTTATGAAACCGCATGGCACAAAAGACTTGGCAAGCGGCACGAAATATTTAACAAATTGAAAGAGGGCATTTACAAATTCGATGATAATAAATTCAATGAAATTGCTCATGCGTTTTTAAAAGTGCCATACGAAAAACGTTCAATTGGTAATCTGTTCAAAACCGCTTTATTTAACAAACCATCTTTATTGATTGACGTTGCAAAGGTTTTTCTAATAAAATGAAAAAGATACTACTCGAAATACTAATAAAACAATATCAATCCATTTTCAGTAATTGGCTGGAAAAGTTGAGCCTGGATTTCAATAATAAATTTTCCGAAGCACAGCTTAAAACATTCATCGAAACAAGTCTTAATATTTTTAAGGAAATAATTAGAACCAGCGAATATGCTTTTGCCGATCAATATTTAATTGATGCGTACAATTTGTTTTCTAAGAAGCAGCTTAATCTACTCGAAATCAGCCGGATTTTTCACTTCGGAAGAATTTCCCTTCAGAACAATATTGATGAAGACAGCTCGTTTAATTTCGATCCGATTATTTTAATTGGATTCGCAGATGAAGTAATTGAACAGATTTTTGCGCGATACGTAATGATTCATCAAAAGGCTCAAATGGTTGAGTTGGAAAAAGACCGCGACAGGCTTGCCTCTAAATTGGATATGAATCAAAGATATTTAAAGAACATACTTCATACTTCCGAATATGCGATTGCAGTAATTGATAAGGAAGAAAAATTTACATCATGGAATAAAGGCGCCGAAGAACTTTTTGGTTTCAAAGAACATGAAGTGCTCGGGAAGTCATCATCGCTTCTTCTACCCAATGGGAAAAAGTATTATGAAGAGTTGGATTATATTAAGAAGGAAATTCAGCGCACCAATGATTTGAAAATTCTTGACACGGAAAGAAAAACAAAATCGGGAAGAATAATTCCCGTTGAATTAAGCGTCGCGAGACTTCCGAGCAGAAATGATGAATACATGGGCAGGACTGTAATCCTTAAAGATCAATCTCAAGTAAAACATCTTCAGCAGCAAATTGATCAATCTGAAAAACTCGCTGTTATCGGGCAGCTTGCTGCAGGAATAGCTCACGAGATAGGAAATCCTCTTGCTTCAATATCGTCTTTGGTTCAGTTAATTCAAAGAAAAAATAACGATCAGGTTCTAGACGATCAACTTGTTGCAATTAAAGAAAACATTGACCGCATTTCAGGAATTGTACGCGAGCTGGTTGATTTTTCAAGACCGCCGAGTTACGAAAGAGCTGTAATTCAAGTTACAGATATTATTAAAACCGCTGTGGGCATTGTTAAATATGATAAGCGAGTTAAAAAAGTAAATTTTGAAACTGAATTTGATTCTGATCTTCCGCTTATAAAAATTGTGCCCGATCAACTGCTTCAGGTTTTTGTAAATATTTTAATTAACGCTCTCGACGCGATTGAAGGCGAGGGAACAATTAATGTGAAATCACATCACACCGATGACGCAATATTAATTGACATAACTGATAACGGGCATGGGATTGAGAAAGAAATAATTAATAAAATTTTTGATCCTTTCTTTACTACTAAGGATGTTGGCAAAGGAACCGGATTGGGTCTATCTGTGAGTTATGGAATTGTAAAAAACTTTCACGGAGATGTTTTTGTGAAAAGCAGGAAAAATCAAGGCTCAACATTCACGGTTAAGCTTCCTGTATTAGATAAATAATTTTTGGAGAAAATAAATGGCTAAGATATTAATAGTTGACGACGAAAAAACAATTCGCGAATCCATTAAAACGATGCTCGATGAAGAAGGATACGAAACCGAAACAGCCCAAGATGGTTTAGAAGCGCTGAACAAACTTCAAAGCGATAATTACGAAGTTGTAATTACAGATATAAAAATGCCGAATATGGATGGAATGGAATTGCTTGAAAAGGCTTCTAAGTTGTCGCCAAATTCTTTCTTTTTAATCATGACGGCTTATGCATCCGTTAAAACCGCAGTTGACGCCATGCGCGAAGGAGCTTATGATTACCTTATAAAACCTGTTGAGTTTGACGATTTAATTCTGCGAATAAAAAGGCTGGTTGATTTCAAAAAGCTTTCACTGGAAAATAAGTATTTGCGTCAAAGAGTCAGCGCCGAGAAAGGTTTTCAAAATATTATCGGCAAAAGTGAGCCGATGAAAAAAGTTTTCAATTTGATTGAGCGAGTTGCGCCGACGAACAGCAATGTTTTAATTATGGGAAAGAGCGGTACCGGAAAAGAACTTGTTGCAAAAGCAATTCATTACAACAGTTTAAGAAAGGATCAAATATTTCTTCCGGTTAACTGCGGGGCAATTTCTGAAAATTTAATTGAAAGCGAATTATTCGGACATAAAAAAGGATCCTTCACCGGAGCTATTGATGATAAAGCGGGTTTATTTAAAGTAGCCGATGGCGGAACCCTGTTCTTAGATGAGATTGGCGATCTGCCGCTTAATCTGCAAGTAAAACTTTTACGCGCAATTGAAGATAAAGAGTTTCTTCCGGTGGGGGCAACAAAATCTGTTCACAGCAATGTGAGGATTATTGCTGCGACAAATCAGAATTTATACGATAAAACTAAATCCGGTAAATTCCGTGAGGATTTATATTACAGACTAAATGTAATCGAAGTAAAGCTCCCCTCGCTGAATGAAAGAAAAGAAGATATCCCAATTCTTGTAAATCACTTTGTGGAAAAATACTGTAATGAAATGGGGAAAAAAGTTCTCGGCGTTGATAACGACACAATGAAAACTTTGATGGCGCATAACTGGCGCGGCGGTGTGCGTGAGTTAGAAAACATATTCGAGCGGGCGGTTATTTTTGCAACCGGCGATATTATTTCTGTTGATGATCTTTCAGATCACGTTCGCGGAAGCATGCCCGTGCACACTTTCCCGGATTCTTTAAAAGAAGCTATTCATGATTTCGAAAAAGATCACATCCTAAAAGTGATTAAAAAATATTCATACAATAAAGAGGAAGCTGCAAAGGCTTTATCAATCGGGCTTTCTTCACTATATCGAAAAATGGAAGAGTTGGGCATCCCAACTAAAAGTCCTGAAGAGTTGAACAACTAGATGCCCCGATGAGTAAAACAATTTCTTATTTGAAAATCGGATTGTACAATTTTGCAGTAGTTATTATTTTATTTCTGCTGCTGGAATTTGCAGTTCGATTATTTCTTCCTCAAATTCAACCGTCATTCACGAGCGGTGAATTGATTGAAGAAAATAAATTTGGAGATTCGCATGGAATAAAGAATAGTTCATGCGGAGAAAGCAACGGCGTTAAAAAATGTTCCGATGAAAACGGTTTTTGGAAATACACATCACAAAAGGATTCTACTGCCAGCAAAGTTTTGATTATCGGCGACTCTGTAACAATGGGAATTGGCGTTGAATCCGATTCAACATTTGCAGGCTTGATGAACAATAATCTTTCTCACATCTCAGTTCTCAATCCATCCTTGATTGCTTACACCGGCAGTGATTATAAAAATGTAATCCGTCAATTATTATCTTCCGAAGAAATAAAATTCGATAGAGCAATTCTTGCGTGGAGTTTGAATGACTTATATCCACGTCATCCAATAGAATCAGCCCCAGGAATTGTTAGTGATAATTTTTTTGGAAATTCAGTACGTTTGGTTAGAAAAAACTTTAGAGTATATCATCTCCTTAAAAACCTTTTCACCGACAGAAAAAGAGAGTACTTCGAATACGACAAATCTTTTTATTCAAGAGAAAATGAAAATTTTCAACTGGCTTTAAGCGATATCAAAGAAATTAGCGATGTACTTCGAGATAGAAATATTCCACTCAAAGTTTTGTTGATGCCATACGAATATCAATTGAGAATGAGTAACGATTCAATTTATTATCCGCAACATATTCTTTCTCAAGAGTTGGGCAAATTAGATATCCCTGTAATTGACTGTAAAGATGCTTTCCTCGAAGGAGCAAACCATTCAGCCGATTACTACTTATACGGAGACGGAATTCATTTTTCAAATTTGGGACATCGAGAATTGTTCCAATACTTGAGGAGCATTCATAATAAAAGTGCCCTGTAAATATTTTTCATTTAATTGCTTTTTCCCTTTTGTTTTAGGAACAATTTGAGACGAAATATGGTTCTCGATAGTAAAATTATTAAGTTTTTTAGTATTGCCGGCATTTCTTATATTATAAACCGAAAAAAATAAATATCTGAAATGAAAAATTCCGGGTTGTCAAAAGACGTATTAAAAGAATTTGTTAAAGACGAAGAGTCATTAGAAAAACTTTCGAAACTGATTGAGAGTTCAAATGCGCCAAATTCAAACGCGAACGGCTTCCAAGAATTCGAAGATGTTTTTTGGTGTAAATCCGAGCCCGGTAGTTTAACAAAATTTAATTATTCGTCATCTATCACCGATATAACAGGGTATACAGGTGATGAAATAAATGCTCTGCCAGGTAAATTTTTCTCTCTAATTCACGAGGACGATATTGACCGCATCCGTATTGAATTCTCTGAAATTCTTGCCGATAGAGGACCAACCAAGGGGAAACTTTCATACAAGCTTTTTACAAAAGACGAAAACATTGTCTGGATCAACGAGATTATAAGTATTACGCGGAGCTCTGATGGAAAAGCTCAAGAATTAATCTCAGTTGCTTTCAACATATCCGAAATATTTAAAAAATTCAGCGAGCTAGAATCAGTATTTCAGAAAACGAAAAATGTGCTTTCTGCAAAAGACAATTTTATTTCAATTATCTCGCACGATCTTCGTGCTCCGTTTACAAGTCTTTTGGGTTTCTCGGAAATTTTAATCAATGAACCCGGTCTTCCGGTGAATGAACGCATTGAATATCTCGAATACATTCATGATGCGTCTTTCAATCAACTTCAGTTCATCAATCACTTACTGGATTGGAGCCGGTTGCAAACGGGAAAAATTAAAGTAGAACTTAAACGCCTTCATTTAAAAGAAGTAGTGTCTAACTGCGTATCATCACAACTGCACTCCGCCATTAGAAAAAGTATTGACATAAAAGTAGGCATTCCCGATTCAATTTATGTAAAAGCCGACGAAAGACTTATTGGAGAGTGTGTTATAAATCTCTTGAACAATTCAACAAAATTTTCCGAGGAGTATAAAACTGTTCACGTCTCTGCACAGAAATTTAAAGAGGGAATGGTTGAAATAGTCGTTAAAGATGAAGGAATAGGAATTCCGGAAGAGAATCAATCCAAGCTTTTCAGAATTGATCAGAAATATACAACTAAGGGAACTAAGGGAGAAAAGGGTTCGGGGATGGGATTGAATCTTGTTCACGAAATAGTTGCGCAGCATAATGGAGTAATTTGGTTTTATTCTAAACCGGGCGAAGGCAGTGAATTTCATTTTACCATCCCGGAAGCAAAAAATGTGATTGTTCTAGTTGAAGATGATAATGAACTTAGGACATTATTCAAACGAACATTGCAAAAAAATATTTCCGAATATGAAATTATTGAAGCCGATAACGGGTACGAGGCGATGAGTTTAATTTTGGCAAATCCACCATCGGTTATAATCACAGATCACGATATGCCACTCATGCTTGGAACTCAGCTTGTTGAGGCAATACGAAAAAAAGACAAAAAAAATATTGTTCAAATAATTGTAATCTCCGCAAAATTCACTGATGAAATTATTGAAAAATATAACCGACTTGGCGTTCAAAAACTAGTGAGAAAACCATGCAGCCCGGATGCGCTAACTCAAATTGTAAAAGAAGTATTAAGCTGATTTTTTATTGTTTCTTTAATCCGCCCAAACCCCGCAGCCAAGTAAAGCGGCGGTTTAGTTGAGGCGGAAAGTTTCTTTTCCACATTTTAAATGTAACATAAGTGTTCCGAGGATATGGACGAAAAAAAATGGTATGCATTATACACAAAACCGCGGCGCGAATTTAAAGCTTCGCTGCAATTAGATGAATTAAACATCACTCATTATCTCCCAACAATCACATTATTAAAAAAGTGGAGCGACAGAAAAAAGAAGGTTACCGAGCCTTTATTTAAAAGCTACTTGTTTATTAATGCCGATGAAAAGGAGCGTTACGTAGCTGTTGAGCAGAATACAATTGTTAAGACAGTCTTCTTTAATGGTAAGCCTTCTGTAATTCCAGACGATGTGATAGAAAATTTAAAAAAGATGCTCGAAAAGACTGACGACGTCCGGGTGATTAACGGTATTGTTAAAGGAACTAAAGTTAAAATTATTTCAGGTCCATTTACAGGAATTGAAGGCGTTGTTCAAACTGTTAGTAAAGATGAGCAGATTCTTGCCGTATCTATTGATTTGTTGAACAGGTCGGTTATTGTCACTCTTCCCGGCGACTATGCATCCAAAGATCTTGATAAATATTAGCTGTGTTGAATCATTATTTTTATTAAATTAATTACGATTTTCAACTAGGTAATTACTTTTATGCTAAATCAGCAAAAATTAATTTCTTTATCAACCGGTTCCAAGGTTAATCACTATTTATTAGTTGTTGCTTGCGATGTAAAAACCGCTAAGAACAACAGGTCATATCTTAATCTCGAACTGAGGGATGAATCTCAGCAGCTAAACTGCAAAATGTGGGATGGCTTTGAAGTAATTGCTAAAGAGATTGATAAAGGAAGTATTGTTAAAGTTGATGGAATAATTGAGGAGTTTAACAACCAGCAGCAAATTAGAATTAACAGAATCAGAGCCTCTGTTGAAAAAGATAATGTGACAGCAGAAGATTTTCTTGCCAAGTCCTCGCGTAATTTAGATGAAATGCTTTCTGAACTGTCAAACAGAATTGAATTGATTTCCAATAAATTTTTGAAGACTCTTCTCAACAATATTTTAGCAGGAAATAATCTAAAAAAATACAGCAATGTTCCCGCCGGCAAATCCTGGCATCATTCCTATCTTCACGGTTTATTGGAACACACTTTAGAAATTATTCGCATCTGCGATTTGATGTCAGATATTCATTCTGAAATTGATAGAGATTTACTTATCAGCGGCGCGGCTCTTCACGACTTTGGAAAAATTGAGGAGCTTGAATTCGAAACCGGATTTGATTACACCGACAAAGGGAGACTTCTCGGGCATATTGTAATTGCTTCAATGATTGTAAACAACGAGGCTGATAAAATTCCCAATTTCCCCGAAGCGCTTAAAACGGAACTGCTGCATTTAATTCTAAGCCATCAAGGAAAACTTGAGTACGCGTCTCCGGTTGAGCCTAAAACGCTGGAAGCAATTGTACTTTATCACGCCGATGAGTTGAGCGCAAAGTCGAACGCTTATAAATACGCTATACTTTCAGAAAAAAACGGACAAAATAGATGGACAAAATTTTTGCACCTTGCAGGAACTTCTCTTTATATTCCTATTGACGAAAACGGAACTAATCAAACAACATTATTCGACAAATAAAAGAGGCACAATAATGAAAAGGAACTACTTTTTTTCTACGCTGATTGTAATGCTTTTTGCGGCGCAGTTAGTTTTTTCCCAGACTTTTGAAGAATTGATTTCAAAGGGCGATGAATTTTACAAGAATTTCAACAACTATGAAGCGCTTGATATATACCAACAAGCAGGAAATCTTCAGCCTAATAATTACGAAGCGCTTTGGCGAATAAGCCGCGCTTATGTTGACATCGGCGAACATTTACCGAACAGCACTGATGAGCAGGAAAAAATTCAATTGGATCATTATCAAAGGGCATTGAATTATGCAAATAAATCAGTTAAAAACGCACCCGATCAATCTGTTTCTTATCTGCGTCGTGCAATAGCAAACGGAAGAATTGCTTTATTTAAAGGCGTTTTTTCCGTAGCCGGTGTTGTTAATGCAGTTAAAGCAGACTGCGAAAAAGCAATAGCGCTGGGCAATGGCGGTGATGATATTCAAGCAGTTTCGCATTACGTTTATGCAAGAACTCATGCTAAGATTAGCGAAAAATGGGCGCCTGCACGTGCAATACTAGGTCTTGGCTGGGCTGATCTTAAAATTGGAATAAAGGAGTACAAGAAAGCAATCTCATTAAAACCGAACTTTGTTATGTTTTATCTCGACTTTGCTCATGCTTACATAGCCGATGATAATGAAAAACTAGCGATTGAAATGTTGAAAAAAACAATTGATTCTCCTATTGAAGACGAAGACGATGCAGTTAAAAAAGAAGAAGCAAAAGCGCTGTTAAAAAAATTGCAAAACTAAAATGATTTTTGACGAGAAATTTATTTCGAAATTAAAAAATGCCCGTTCGCTGGTTTTCTTTACCGGGGCGGGCATTTCTGCTGAAAGCGGAATTCCTACTTTCCGGGGGAAGGATGGAATTTGGAATAAATTAAAACCGGAAGAACTTGCAAACTTTAATGCCTTCTTAAAAAATCCCGATATGGTTTGGGAATGGTATCAATACAGACGGAAAATTGTTAATGAATCCAAACCTAATCCCGGTCACACAGCTATTAAGGATTTTGAAAATCATTATGATGTTTCGGTAGTTACTCAGAACGTTGATAATCTTCACGGACGCGCCGGCAGTAATAATATTTATGAATTACACGGAAACATCGAGCGGAATTATTGCATTGACTGTTTAAAACCATTTAGTATCGAGCACTACAGAGCAGAATCAAAAGGCGTTCCAAAATGTCTTGAATGCGGAGGATTGGTTCGCCCCGATGTTGTTTGGTTCGGCGAGATGCTGCCGCAAAAAATCTTTGCAGATGCCGAACGCAAAGCCGAGCATTGCGATATTTGTTTTATTGCAGGCACTTCGGCTGTGGTTTACCCTGCCGCATACATTCCAGTATCTGCCAGACAGCATGGAGCTTTTCTTGTGGAAATTAATATCGAATCAACGGAGATTAGTCATCATGTGGATTATTCTATCTTTGGTAACTCCGGGGAAATACTGCCGGAAATTTACAAAGCTGCACGATCGTTTTTTAATTAGCGCTTATGAAAATAGAATAGCATACATCACCTTATAGTCTAAAAATATTTGTAAATAATTCATGTTACACAAAAATGTAGAACGAAACGTTGTTTCGCTCATAAATTGAATAATTTGGCGCAAATTAACTGAGCGATTCAGAGAATCGGTCTACAATTCTTATTCTATTGCGCAAGGGATATTATATTAATTGTAAAAATAGTTTAAGATAAGTTTAACAAAAGAACAATGCGGTATGAATATTAATAACATAGAATTAAATAAAATTCATGAATCGCTTTGGGAAATTCCTAAGCACGGCGGAATGAGGGTTCCCGGCAGAATTTACATATCAGAAAATATGATGCAAAATTCTTTGCAAAATGATGACGCCCTAAAGCAAGTTATAAATGTTGCGCATCTACCCGGGATTCAAAAATTTAGTCTAGCTATGCCCGACATTCATTGGGGTTATGGATTTCCCATTGGGGGCGTTGCCGCTACGAGCGTTGAGGATGGTGTAATTTCTCCCGGCGGTGTCGGTTACGATATTAATTGCGGTGTAAGAATTGCGTCCACTTCTCTTTCTTTAGATGAGGTTCAAAATAGAATTCCCAAGTTAATAGAGAACCTATTCAAGAAAATACCAACTGGAGTTGGATCGAGCGGCGCAATAAAAATGCTGAGTAAAGCCGATGTGAAAAACATTTTAACAAAAGGCTCAGCATGGGCGGTAGAAAATGAATTCGGCAATAAAAATGATATTGAATTCACCGAAGAAAGCGGCTGCATGAAAGAAGCGTATGTTCATTCTGTTAGCGAGCGTGCTATTGAACGCGGGTTAGATCAAGCAGGAACTCTCGGTTCAGGAAATCATTTTTTGGAAGTAGGTGTTGTGGAAAATATTTTTAACGATGCAGCCGCTCAAACAATGGGATTATTCAAAAATCAAATTGTTGTAATGATTCACACCGGTTCGCGCGGATTAGGCTATCAAGTCTGCGAGGATTACCTAAAAATTTTGCATAGAACTTCCGAAAAATTTGGATTTGATTTACCCGATAAACAATTAATTTGTGCTCCGTTAAATTCACAGGAAGGAAAGGATTATTTCACTGCCATGAAATGTGCGGCAAATTTCGCATGGAATAACAGACAGATAATAATGGAACTCGCAAGGAGAGCTTTCAAAAGTACATTCAGCATTTCGGATGAAGAATTGGCATTCAATTTAATTTATGATGTGAGCCATAACATCGCAAAGATTGAGGATCACTCGATTGACGGGAAATTAAGAAAAGTATGCGTGCACAGAAAGGGAGCAACAAGAGCATTCCCGCCCGGAAGTAGCCAAATTCCCCGCAAGTATTTGGAAATTGGGCAGCCGGTCTTAATTCCCGGCGATATGGGAAGGTATTCGTTCATCGCTGTTGGAACTGCAAAAGCGATGGATGAAACATTCGGCAGTTCATGTCACGGAGCCGGCAGAATACGAAGCAGAAACAAGGCTCTTGAATTAGGAAAACATCGCGATATTATTTCCGAACTTCGACAGCGCGGAATTGTAGTTCAAGCAAAGGGTAAAAAGACTCTCGCCGAAGAAATGTCTTATGCATACAAAGATGTGAAAGATGTTGTTGATGTTATGGACTCTGCCGGAATAATAAATAAAGTTGCAAAAATAAAACCGCTTGGAGTAATCAAAGGGTAATATCTATAGCGCGCTGCGGCATCTGTAATGGATAGAGCACCAAGGACTAAACGAATTATTGCTTCTCGGCTAACTCTAAGTTCGTTTTTTCAATTCGATTAGAAATTATTTTTCTTTCCTCTTCACTCAATTCCAATTCGTTGATTTTGGTATAATCGGAAAGCGCTTCTTCATATAATTTCAAATCATAGAGTAAATCTGCAAAAAACAATCTGCCGTTAAAATCGGAATTGGCAGAAGGATATTTTCTAAAAGTCTCCTTTGCTGAAGCTACTGCCGATTCTTTGAAACCGCTTTCAGCCAATTGCTTTGCGCCGTTAATTCTTTTTATTCCAAATTCATCTATTGACGCATTTGTGTTTTTTGATGGAGATACTTTCGATCCATAAATTGCTGTGCTCGACGAATTATTTTGTTTTATATTTTTAGGAAGACTCCGTATTTCTTCCAGCGCTAACACGAGCAGAAGATCATTAATGCTCATTTGCTTCAGGTAGTTCATACCTAACGCCGAGTTCGAATTTAAATTGAATTTAGTATTGTCTTTTTTTAGCTGAACGAATGAATTATTATCGGTTACAAGCACATCTTCGCCGGTAAGCGTCTGCCCTTGAATCACATCAACAAATTGCTCGCTGGTTCCTTTTAAAACCTGAACTTTTCCTTTTACTTTTTCAACAGTGAATGTTTGAGCGGATATATTCATTATCATCAAAAAGCATAATGCAATTATTTTTTTCATTTCATACTCCTAATAAATATCGATTATTCTAACATTCCCTTTTGCAATTCCCAGTTCAACAATGCCTTCCCTGTAAAATTTTTCCGAAGCTAAATTCCAAGAAGTTTCAAAGTCGCTAAGAGAAGTCATCTCCAAAGGAATCCAAATCTCGTTTTCTGCGTTGGAATTTTCTCTAATAAAATATTTTTTATCATTCTTTGTTATAAGGTTTGCTTTTTCCGGAGGCAGCTTAATATTTATAAGCAGACTAACGTGCGAAATTTTATCTGCCGAAACATAATCAACAAAAGCTGTTGCAATGCCGATGCTTTCCAGAAGCGAACTGAATGCAACGCTTAAATCATCGCAGTCTCCGCCTTTCAGTTCAAAAGTTTGTTCTGGGAATTGGACATACTCGAACGAAGTTCTAGGATCAGAAACGTAATTCATGTTTTTTATAAATGAATTAAACAACGTCCTAATGTCTGAAAGGATTTCAATTTCTGAGTTTCCAACCTGCTCTTTCTCTTTCAAAATAGTTTTAGCTTTTGAGCTCGAGAAGGAATAATCGCGCATCACAAAATAGTTCAGATTTTCTACCTTCCCATCCCACGCATTTTTATTGTGAATAAGAATTGGTTTTTGAATTTCGTCTTCTTCATCAGAGCTTTGGGTAGATAAATAGAAATTAGCCTGCGAAATATCCCTTGAACTGGTTCCGATTTCATCATTTTCAATTATGGTGTAAAAGGGAACTTCCGCTTCACCAAAGGCTGGAATTATAACTGCAGGAGAATATACTTTACCGCTGTTTATCCGTTGAATAAAGCTCGATGGTTTTACTGTCACTTTTTTGTCGGTTAAATTTTTCACACTCGCAACAGCAAATGGATATTCCAAATACTCGTCTGAAAGCGTTGGATAAATTTGAGCAAGAACTTTTACTTCAACGAATTCAACCGATTTTTCTTGTTTAAAGCTAAGCGCAAAATTAAGATTCAGCAGAATTTTATCTGCACTGAATTGATTATTAATTATACTGTGCATTCCCGTTTCGGATAACTTAGATAAAGGCTGTGAACCGGAGCGGTTTTGTAAATAATTAACCCAAACAACTCCGGCGGAAAACAGTTCATTCCTAAAATTAAAATGAGGCATCACAGTTGAAATGAACGGCTGCTGAAATTTATCGTGATATCCGCTAACGCCAAAATCAAAAACACCATAGAATAAGTCATGCGAAACATTGAACGAAAGAAATCCGGAACCAGACGATTCAATTCCTATGGATGATGACATGCCATTGCTAAGGAATAAATCGGCTGTAAACAGAACGCTCTTGTTTGTACGCAAATTAAGATTTCCATTTTCAGAAAAACTACCGTCTTCATTAAAGATAAATAGATTAGCTGTGGACAAGTTGAACCGAACAAAATCTGAATAGCTGTAAGTAATTCCCAAATCTCCCCGCCAGTACTTTTTATACTGCTTTTCGTTACTGGTTAAAAGTGTATTGAGAGTATCGCTGAAATAAAATTCAATCTTTTCGGTATTCAACGCATTTTCAAAATATCTTAAACTAAACCCTGCCGAAATATTCGGGGCAATTGAGTATGCATAACCCAATCCGAATTTCTCTTCGTATTTAATAGAATTCTGTAAAATATTGGTGGAATCCTCAAGCGTGATTGTTGAACCTGTTTTAATTACAAATTCCTTCACATAACCGGGAGTGAATCTTGAATAGAGATAATGTTTGTCCAGTTTATTAGCGAGCGAAATCAAATAAATATTGTTCGAAATCTGCTCACCGGTTTTCATTTCACCGCCAAATATTGTAGCCAATTCCCAATTTTTTGAATGCGAAAAATTACCTGCATTTTTTTCGAAACTGTTTAAACGAAATCCATTCTTGCTGCCATAGGAAGCAAAACCGAATAAATCAAAGGATTCCTGTGAATATGTCTTGCCCAGGAGTATCATTATTCCAATAATAATTTGAACGATTTTTTTAAGGTACATCAAGCCTGATATTATGAATACTATTCGAAATAACAATATTGTCCGAAAGACTGCTGCTGGTAAATTCTTTTGAATACTTTCTTTGGAATGTAATCAGCAAATCATCAAATCTATCAAGTGGAATACTGTTCATTACAGAAGGAGGAAGATTAACTTTGCCGTCATCTTTGACTTTAATTCTCAATAACGGAACTACTACATTTTGTTCCTTTGAATAGCCGCCGACAATAATATCAATTTTCCCTCTGGTTAAAGCATTCCACATCAGCTCCATTTTCAAATCTTTTCTATCTCTTCTACCTTTGAATGCAACTGTTCCGTTTATTTCTTCCGGTGTTTTAACTTCGAAAGAAATATTCTCATATCCCAAAAACGGATGCGGTTCAATCCTAACATTGATGGAAGAATTGTATGGGAAAAAATCACTGTATCCATGACCCATTCCTTTTCGTTCGGTTTGTATATACATCGGGCCGAATAGTGAGTCGATTATGTTCCCATGATTTCTAAATTGCACAACTCTTTGAATTAGGGATGCGCGCTGATTATTAAAAAACACTTTGCCTATATTCCACGATCTATAACCCATAAAGTGTCCTCTTTGTGAATGCACCGGTTCAGTTTTTGTGCCAAATATTGCGGAGTTATAGACTTGGTAAAAAGTATTGTTTTTAAATGTAGATTTAATTCCATTCAAAGAAATTACATTAGCAAACTTCGGCAAATCATTTGTGATTCCGGTAGAGTCGTAACCGTTTGCATAATTAACAGATTCCGGATCTGGCGATAGTATTTCAATATCAAGTTCATCTGCAGAAGAGTTATTATCAACGAATAATTGGGTGGGAGAAGGTTCATTGCAAGCTGCAGTGAACGCTATAGCTAAAAACACAATATTTATTATAAACTTTTTCATTCTGCAGTAAAATAATAATTCTTTATTTAATAAAAATATATGGGCTGCCGCAGAATCGTTTCCTCATCAGAGCAGCCCATCATAACACTTAATTAACTTTGTAGGGAATTCCCCACGATACCAATTCTACGGGAGCTTCATCATCATAAATTACTTGATTCGGAACGGCGTTTACAATGGCATATTTGTAAGCTCTGTGTTCTCGAATGGTCCAGCTACCTTCATAAACTTTTTTGTAAACTCCACCTTCTTCTGAAGAAGAAGCCAATTCCAATTTCTTTTTAGCTTTGAAGTGCTTACCCCCCCGGAAAGCACCATACGTTAATGATAAGAAATCCTCATCTGCATAAGCGCTTGTAACTTCAACTCGTACTTTTACAACTTCTCCGCGTGTGAAGCCATGAAGCATTCCGCGAACGCTATGGTCTCGTGTAATGAAATATTCAGTCGGATCTGTAACTTCAATTTCCTGACCGTCTGGGAGAGTTACAACCATTTTGGTTATTTGGATATTCTCAGTTTCTGTGCCGCCGGCAGCTAGAGAACTTGAAACAATTTTCCAATTACGAAGCGGGTTAATTGATTGATCAACTTTTTCTAAAACAACATTATACTTTACTGTAGTTGTAAATTCCTTGTACAATACAGTATCAACTTTGGCACGCTCTCCAGCAACAGGCTCTGCGTAAGTAGCGGCAATTATAAGTACGCCTGCAAAAACTTTTGTTACTGTTCCTGTTGCTATATCGCCATCTTCGCTGATTACAATATTTTTATCAACTAGTTTAATTCTCTGACCGACTTTAATGGGATACATTTTTTTACCTAAAGTTCCCAGAAATGCCATTGCATCTTCTTCATCGTAATTGAGGTCAAAAGATTGAAGCAATTCGTCATCTTCAATCAGCTTTGCGAAAACTTCCTGGTTTATCTGATTTTCATCTGACGACACCAGGCTTTGATCACTTTGACATGCAGAGAAGAAAGTGGCAAGTAAAAGTGAAGCAAATAATAATGTGAAAATTGATTTTGGGTTTTTCATACTACCTCCGATTAGGTTATTGATTTTGGCTAATAATTCTACAATAATTACGCATCAATTGTGCCAATAAACAACCCGAACGTTAAATTGTTGTTTTATATGCCTTTACGGCTATTTACCTATATTCTATATGCCTGAAATTTACGCTCAAATGCCTGAAATTTATTTTTCAGGTGTTTTGCTTATTAGATGAATAATTAGCTCGTCAAGATTCGAGTGATATTTTTGAGGAAGATTTTTATACTTTGACGAAAATTTAATTTTAAGATCCCCAAATCCCATGTTCGGATGTTTTGAAATATCATTTGTAATATTTGATAAGTATTTTTCACCCTTCGATTCCACACGCCGAAGAATTTCTTTGTCAACGCTTGCTGCAATGGTTTTTACGGCTTCATTCAAATTAAATCCGGAGATTGAATAATGTCTGAAAAATATTCCGCGGAAATTTTCCGAGACTACTGTTCTATTCAAACCGCCCAGTTCTTTGGCGGTTTCGCTTATTGATGAATGACTGAATTGCTTTTCTCTAAGTGAATTTAGGATCAGATTTTCTAAACTCGATTTCTCAATTTTAGATAACTCTTCCGGAAGATCACTCAGCTTAATAATGCGGCGGTCTTCGAACTTAGCAAAAATAACAGCTCTTTTAATAACGGATTCTAACTCTCGAATATTTCCTTTCCAATCATTAGCGCAAAGACTTTCAATAACTGCTTTTGACAGTTCCAATTCCTTTTCTTCCCTTTTAACAAAATAATCAGCAATTGGGGCTATATCCTCTTTGCGCTCCCGAAGTGAAGGAAGTTTGATCTGGATTACATTTAATCTGTAGAACAAATCCTCTCTAAATTTTTTCTGCTTCACAAGACTTTCCAGATCTTTGTTCGTAGCAGCCACTACTCTTACATTCACAAATTTAGATTCGGTTGACCCGACTTTCTGAATTTCGCCCGACTGCAATACTCTTAACAGTTTCACTTGAAAATTTTCGCTTGTCTCTCCAATTTCATCGAGAAAAATTGTTCCCTTATCGGCAGCTTCGAACATTCCTGCTTTTTCCGCAACAGCATTGGTGAACGATCCTTTTACGTGTCCAAACAGTTCGCTTTCTAAAAGCGTATCAGATAATGCAGCGCAGTTCACCGCTACAAATTTTTCGTTTTTTCTTTCGCTCAATTCGTGAACAGCTTTCGCAACTAGTTCTTTACCGCTTCCGCTTTCACCAAGAATCAAGATAGTAGCTTTTTGAGGCGCGATTTTTTTAATTATCGAAACAACTTTTTCCATAACTGCGCTTGTAAAAATCATTCCGTAGAAATTTCTGATTTCAGATCCGCTTTCTTCTAATCTTGCCGGTAGCTCATCCTTTTTATCCATCGTTAATAAATCAATATCCCGCTTCAAACTGCCGATTTTATCTATCAATTCCTGAGGCTTTGAATTTGGGTGAAGTTCTAATTCTTTTTGAAGATTAGCTAAGTTTTTTTCCTTTTCGTTTAAGGCTAATTCCAGGATGTCCTTCTCGTCAATAGCTTTCTCGAGCATAATGCCTTTTAAGAAAAAAGTTAGCCCCGCTTCAGAAGCAAGAATTAAAACCGAGGCTGTAACAAGGAAAGCATTGTGCGTTTGAACTCCGAAAAAAGTAAAGACGGCGAACGAAAGCAGAAAAAGCGTAAAACTCAATAATGCAATGGCAGCTAAGCTTCGGTTAAGCTTAATTATAACAGCCAAGAGAGAAAAAAGTATTAAATAAAAAAACAGTGAAGGTGATTTGTAATCGAAAATTAGAGCATCATCATTCAATAAATTATCGAGTGCAATTGCGTGAAAACCTATTCCAGGTAGCTGATCGTCGAATGCAGATTTAAGACTCCTCGAAATGGAAGGATCGCTGACACCGATAATAATTATTTTATCTTTTAAGTTGGCGAGCGATTCAGGGTTGTTTTCTGCTTTTGTGAAAAATTCAATCAAACTTAAAGACGAGTATGATCGCCATGACTTATTCAAATTTATTTTAACTAACTCACCGGATAAACTTTTCTTCCCCGCCAGTATTGAAGAAAACGAATGCTCATTTCCCGAATTAGAATTTACCTTCGTTGGAATAATGTATCCATCGTCTTCCAAATAATTTAGAAACCCAGTACTAAGTTCCGAATAACTTTCCTTCAGTACGGGGTATTCTATCGAATCAGTTTCGAATACATTATGAATAAAATTGATATTCTGAAGTTGAGACGCAAGTACAATGCCGCTTGTGTTTCTAATCTCGCTTTCCAATAATGAATTGTATAGATTTTGCGAAGACAAACTGCTCGAAAGGAATATTTCGATGCCGATTTTACTTGGCGAGTATTTTGACAAGTAGTTTATCAAAAGCGCATAATAACTTCTTTTTAGAGGCCAGCCGCCTAAATTTTCAATATCCGTTTTTGTGATGTTAATCAGAACAATATTGGTATCGGCTTTTTCTTCTCCGCCGATTCGGTAAAATACATTCTGCACATTTGTGTTTAATTCCTCGGAAAATTTCGGAGACACAAAAATTATTAACGCTGCAACTAGTAGCGCACAAAGACGAATAATAATTCTTTTGGTAATAGCTGTCTCGAATTTCTTCATCATTATTTATTTTGCCAATCGAACTTTTAAAGGAAAATTATTTGTGAATTTACAAAAAAATGATATCATAGTTCTGCGCATTTTTGCACTTAGGAGAAATTATGAGAAAAGTAATAAACAGTCTAGTCGTTGAAACATCCGGCAAACAATCAAATCAAGCCATTGTATTTATTCACGGTTTCCCTTTCGATCATACAATGTGGGAAAATCAGGTTAATGTCTTCAAGAAAAATTATTATTGTGTTGCTTACGACATAAGAGGCTTGGGAGCAAGTTATGTCGGCGATGCTCAATACACAATGCAGGCTTTTGTTGCGGATTTATTTTCTATAATCTCCGGATTAAATCTAAAAAATCCAATAATATGCGGTCTTTCGATGGGCGGTTATATTGCGCTGCGAGCAGTTGAACTGAATCAAAATATTTTTAAAGCTTTGATATTATGCGATACTAAAGCGGATGCCGATACCGACTCGGCAAAGCTTGCAAGAAGTGAGAAAATCAATCAAATAAACGTTGACGGACTGGAAGTATTTATTGACGAATTTGTTCCGAATTGTTTTTGCGATGAGTTTATTAAGGAAAAAAGCAAAATTGTATTCGAAGTAATTGCAAAAGCAAAATCTTTAAACCCGCTGGGAGTAAAAGGCTCTTTGTTGGCGATGATGACAAGAACCAGTACATCCGACTATTTGAAAAATATTATAATCCCAACTTTGGCAGTCTGCGGTTCATTCGATACGCTTACGCCGACGACAGTAATGCGAAACATGGCAGAGCAAATACCGTATTGTGAATTTGCCGTAGCGCCGAGAGCAGGTCATTTAGCTCCTCTCGAAAATCCCGAATTTGTGAATGACGCGATTGGCGGTTTTCTTAAAAAGATTGGGGTAGGCTTTTAGTGGAAGAATACTTCGTGCGAAATGTATTTTCCATTTTCGTAAACAAATTTTGCGCTGAAGAATTTATCTTCAAAGAGCCATGGGACAAAAATTCTATCGCCGTCCCATAGATTTAATTCAACAATTTTATCGTTTGGTATCCATTCAAGTTTCCCTTCGTTGGAATCTATGAGCTGACCGGAGAATTCCTTAAATGCAAATAAGAATACATACCAATCCTCAACTCCGTCAAAAAGAGGAAAAGTTATAAATCCTTTCATTATTGGGTTTGCCACAGTTAAGCCGCATTCTTCATTCACTTCACGGACGGCACATTCTTCCGGAGATTCGCCTAGTTCAAATTTTCCTCCTAGACCGTTCCACTTGCCCTCGTGGTAATCATTTTCCTTTTTATTTCTATAAAGCATTAATGTGCGTTCGCCGTCCATCACATAACAAAGCGTAGCTAATTTCATATTCTCAATAACCTAAGTATTTATCCTTTTCCAAATAATTTTCTATGTAATCTTTTATTCCTTCTTCTAAAGTCATAGTCGGTTTATCGTAACCGGCATCTTTCATTTTTTTGAGATTTGCTTGAGTAAAATATTGATACTTCCCCTGCAGTTCAGCGGGCATTTCGATGTAATTAATATTTGTATCTTTATCAACTGCTTTGAAAATAGAATTCACAAGATCATTCCATGATCTAGCCTGACCCGTGCCAATGTTGAACAAACCATTCTTTGTTTTATTCTCAAGGAAGTATAGAATCATATTCACAGCATCTTTTATGTAAATAAAATCTCTAAGCTGTTCACCGTCCTTATACTCAGCTTTGTATGACTTAAATAAATTTACGCTGCCGGTCTCTTTGATTTGCTCAAAAGCTTTGTGAACAACACTTCGCATATCGCCCTTATGATATTCGTTAGGTCCGTATACATTAAAAAATTTGAGTCCGACAATTTCTTCGTTCATTCCCATTCTGTGAAGCCACGAATCGAATAAATGCTTTGAATAACCATACATGTTTAATGGACGCAGATCAATCAACTTAGAATCGTCGTCGTAACCTTTTGAACCGTCGCCGTAAGTTGCTGCAGATGAAGCATAAATAAATCTGACTTTATGAGTTAACGCATACTTAGCTAAATCCTGAGAGTAGTTATAATTGTTCTGAAGAAGATAATCAGCATCATTTTCCGTCGTTGAAGAACACGCTCCCATGTGAATGATTGATTCGATTTCATAGGGAATAGCGTCTTCGATTATTAGATCGATGAATTCATGCTTGTGATAAATATCAATAAATTTAAGCCCGTTAAGATTTTTCCATTTCTCGCCGCTTCGCAATTCGTCAACAATAATTATTTCTTCTTCGCCTCTTTGGTTCAATTCCCAAACAATTGCGCTGCCTATAAATCCTGCTCCGCCAGTTACAACTATCATCTTAACCTCCGGTATCACTCATTAATTTATCTTCAAAACTAATTTACGTATATTGCCACCTTTCAACAAAGCAGTTAAAGGATATATCAAAAATAATGAAAGCGGCATTAATAAAAAGTATTCTCGAAAAACGTATCATGATACTAGACGGCGCAATGGGCACCATGATACAAAAACATAAATTGACTGAAAAAGATTATCGTGGAGAACAATTTAAAAATCATCCGAAGGAATTGAAAGGAAATAATGATCTCCTTTCGATAACTCAGCCGGAAATAATTCTAGATATTCATAAAAAGTATTTACAAGCCGGCGCCGATATTATTGAAACAAATACATTTAACGGCACATCAATTTCGCAGGCAGATTACGGCACCGAAAAATTCGATTACAAAATTAATTTTGAATCCGCCCGACTCGCCAAACAAGCGGCAGAAGAATTTTCAACAAAAAATAAACCGCGATTTGTTGCCGGAGCGTTAGGTCCAACTAACAAGACACTATCAATTTCCCCGGATGTAAATGATCCCGGATTTCGTTCCGTTTCTTTTGATCAAATGCGTGACGCTTACAAAGAAGAAGCAAGAGGTCTTATAGACGGCGGCTCCGACATTCTTTTGGTGGAAACAATTTTTGATACTCTGAATGCAAAAGCCGCACTCTTCGCCATTCAGGAATTATCCGAGGAATTGAGTTTAGACATTCCAATAATGATTTCGGGAACTGTTGTCGATTTAAGCGGAAGAACTCTTACCGGTCAGACGATAGAAGCTTTTTATCATTCTATTTCGCACGTAAAAAATTTATTGAGCGTAGGATTAAACTGTGCTCTTGGCCCAATACAAATGCGCCCTTTTATTGAAGAATTATCTGCAATTGCCGACTGCTATGTAAGTCTTTATCCAAATGCAGGCTTGCCGAATGAATTCGGAGCTTATGATGAATCTCCCGAATCGATGAGCGAAGTATTAAAAGAATTCGCCGGCCAGGGATTTTTCAATTTCGTTGGAGGATGCTGCGGAACTACTCCTGAGCACATTGCAGCTTTCGCTAAGATGGTAAAATATTTAGAACCGAGGAAAATTAAAAAGCCGAAGCGCACTTTGAAATTGAGCGGTTTGGAGGCGTTAGAATTCCGAGTCGATACAAATTTTGTGAATGTCGGAGAGCGAACTAACGTAACAGGTTCAAAAAAGTTTGCGAGATTAATTAAAACCGGCGCATTCGAAGAAGCATTGTCCGTTGCAAAAGATCAGGTTGAAGGCGGCGCGCAAATTCTTGATATCAATATGGATGAAGGAATGATTGATTCCGAACAAGTAATGACAAAGTATTTGAATCTAATTGCATCGGAACCTGAAATTGCGAAACTCCCCATTATGCTTGATTCTTCAAAGTGGAACGTAATTGAGGCTGGCTTGAAATGTTTGCAGGGAAAAGGAGTTGTCAACTCAATAAGTTTGAAAGAAGGTGAAGAGATTTTTAAGGAACAAGCCTCTAAAATTCTTAAATACGGCGCCGCAGTAATAATAATGGCTTTTGATGAAGACGGACAAGCAGACACTCTTGAGAGAAAAATTAGTATCTGCCGGCGGGCATATAATATTTTAACTGAAGAGATCGGGTTTAAGCCGGAAGATATAATTTTCGATCCGAACATATTTGCCGTCGCAACCGGAATTGAGGCGCACAATAACTACGCTGTAGATTTTATTGATGGCACAAGATGGATAAAAAGAAATCTTCCTTTCGTGCATGTTTCCGGAGGCGTAAGCAATATTTCCTTTTCATTCCGTGGGAATGACCGCGTTCGCGAAGCAATGCATTCTGCTTTTCTTTATCACGCTATCGAAGCGGGACTCGATATGGGAATTGTTAATGCGGGTCAGCTTGAAGTGTATGAAGAAATTCCGAAAGAGTTTTTAGAAAGGGTTGAAGACGTTTTGTTGAATAGAAGAAGCGATGCTACGGAGCGATTAATTGATTTTGCCGTGAACGTGAAGGGAAAGGAAAAAACAGATTTTCAAGATGTTTCGTGGAGAAATACAAATGTAGAGGAGCGATTAAAACATGCTCTCGTAAAGGGAATTACAGATTTTATTGCTGAGGATACTGAAGAAGCACGGTTAAAATATTCATCCGCACTGAGCGTAATTGAAGGTCCACTAATGGACGGAATGAACGTTGTAGGCGATTTGTTTGGTTCCGGGAAAATGTTCCTTCCTCAGGTTATTAAAAGTGCGCGGGTGATGAAAAAGTCGGTTGCAATTTTAATTCCCTTTATTGAAGAGGAAAAGAAGAAATCCGGCGGCGTACAAAATGCAGGAACAATTCTTCTGGCAACAGTTAAAGGTGATGTTCACGACATAGGGAAAAACATCGTAGGCGTTGTGCTTGCCTGTAACAATTATAATATAATCGATCTTGGCGTAATGGTTCCCGCGAATAAAATTTTATCCGCTGCAATTGAAAATAATGTTGATATCATTGGTCTAAGCGGACTCATAACGCCGTCTCTCGATGAAATGGTTCACGTTGCTAAAGAAATGGAAAGAATGAATTTGAAACTCCCGCTCTTGATCGGAGGAGCTACAACTTCCAGAATACATACTGCAGTTAAAATTGCGCCAAATTACAGCGGTCCCACAATCCACGTAATTGATGCATCTAAAGGAGTTCCAGTTGCTTCAAATCTTCTTAACAAAGTGAAAGTTAAGGATTTTGTAGAGAAGATTAAGAGCGATTATATAGAGCTGAAAAAGAATCATGAATCAAGAAATAGTTTAAAAACATTTATTTCTTTGGATGAAGCGAGGAAGAATAAACTAAATTTTGATTGGAGCAAATTAGAAACGCACAAACCAAATAAACCTGGCATTAAGGTTTTGAAAAATTATCCGCTCGCTGAGATAAGAAAGTACATTGACTGGACTCCTTTCTTTTCCACATGGGAACTAGTAGGAAAGTATCCAGCAATTTTTGAAAATCAGAAGTATGGAAGCGAGGCTAAAAAATTATTCGATGATGCGAATAAGCTTCTCGAAACAATAATTGCTAAAAGATCTTTAAAGGCAAATGGCATTTTTGGATTGTTCCACGCGAACAGCGTTGCAGACGATGATATTGAAATATACGCAGATGAAAACAGAAAAGGTATTTTGTCTATTCTTCATTCTATCAGGCAGCAAACTAAAAAATCAAAAGCAAATGACAACGTTGCTCTTGCAGATTTTATTGCGCCAAAAGATTCAGGAATTGAAGATTACATCGGCTTGTTTGCAGTGACTTCAGGTTTGGGAATAGAGAAGATTGTTAAAAAATTTGAAAAAGAGCATGACGATTATAACGCTATTTTGGTGAAGGCATTAGCCGATAGGTTAGCCGAAGCCTTTGCAGAATTACTCCATGAAAAAGTAAGAAAGGAATACTGGGGTTACTCGAAAGATGAAAAATTGAGCGGCGAAGAACTAATCAAAGAAAAGTATAAAGGCATCAGACCGGCGCCGGGATATCCTGCTCAACCTGATCACACAGAAAAAATTACGCTATTCAAATTGCTCGATGTTGAAAAAAATGCGTCCATTACCTTAACTGAAAATTTAGCAATGTATCCCGCTGCATCTGTCTGCGGAATTTACTTTGCGAATTCAAATGCCAAATACTTTAACGTGGGAAAGATTTCCAAAGATCAGGTTGACGATTACAGAAAGCGAAAGGGAATGAGTTTGAGCGAAGCGGAAAGATGGCTGAGACCGATTTTGAGTTATTGAAGTAATTCAAAATCTTATTTAACATTTTTTCGGAGGTGTGACGGTTAAAGCTATTATTCATGCTAGGAGTTTGTTTTTTACATCAGAGATAATCTATTTATAAGAATCACTAAATAAGGGTTATTATTGTTAGCAGAGATTATTTCTTTAACCGAGCTTGCCGTAGTTCGAAATAGATGTCTTTCGCATCTCTAATCAATCCTGTTGGTATGTTTAATTTTTGCATTATAAATTTTGTCGAATGATCAATTGCTTTGTCTTTTTCCCCATTGGAAATCATCTCTGCAAGTGAATCATATACGTCGTTAATGGAATTGTCGCTTGAAATAAAAACCAATGAATTGGAGAAGATCGTTGGTTCAATTTTTAGAACGCCGTTA
>JAHJTX010000380.1 GCA_018829545.1 Bacteroidota bacterium
AATAGATTACAAATACTTAGTTTTATTTTTAACATCAAATTACATACTTGAACATTTGCAAATGATTGCTGAGGATAGATCTGGAACTTTCCCTCAGATAACTTTTGATCACATTTCTGATATCGATATCCTTCTCCCCCCACTACCCGAGCAGAAAGCAATTGCCGGCGTGCTTAGCAGTCTGGATGACAAAATAGACTTACTCCACCGCCAAAACAAAACCCTCGAAGCAATGGCAGAAACACTTTTTAGGCAGTGGTTCCCGCCTTCGCAAGAGCTACGGCGGGCAAGTGTGGAGGAAGCGGATGATAAATGGGAAAGTGGTACTTTGAGTGATGTAATCGAAATATTCGACAGTAAACGTATACCATTATCGAAAATGGAAAGAGATAAGATGAAAGTTGGGCAACTATACCCATACTATGGTGCCGCTCAGATAATGGACTATATAAATGATTATATATTTGATGGCGAATACATTTTATTGGGGGAAGACGGAACTGTACGCACTGAAGAAGGATATCCAGTAATGCAATATGCCACCGGCAAATTCTGGGTTAATAATCATACGCACGTTTTACAAGCGAAAGAACCTTATAATAATTTCTTTATGTGGAATTATCTAATTAAAAAAAATATTGATGAAATAGTCACTGGTGCTGTTCAACCCAAAATCAATCAAGCTAATCTCAAATCAATTGAGTTTCCCAAATATCCGGTATCACTTGTCGAACGTTTTAATTCAAGCACCGAATCTATTTTTAAAAAAATAAAACAAAACAAACACCAAATCCGCACACTCGAAAAACTACGGGATACGTTACTGCCAAAATTGATGAGCGGAGAGGTTAAAATATTATGAAGTTGTTTTAAAAAGCGAAACCCCACCGAAGCGGGGTTGGTCCAAGAGAGCTACTCTTGGAGATGTACTAGTGATGCAAAGATAAAAATAATTTGATAAAATTATGAATAAAACCTTTAATATTTATTGTGATGAGAGCACTCATCTTCCAAATGACAGTATGCCTTATATGATTATTGCATACGTGAGTACTGCATATAACCAATTGAAACAGCATAATCAACATATTAAGCTACTAAAGGAGAAACATAAATTTAAAGGTGAAATCAAATGGAGTAATGTTTCAAAATCTCAATATCCATTCTACAATGAACTTATTGAATACTTTTTTGCCACCGACCTTAAATTTAGAGCGGTAATTGTTGATAAATCTAAAATTGACGAAACAAGGGAAGAGTTTACTTACAACGATTTTTACTTTAGAATGTATTACCAGTTATTATATCACAAAATGGATTCTTCCAACACTTACAATATTTATCTCGATATAAAGGATACTAGCAGCCAATCTAAATTAACTACTTTAAGGAATATCTTAGATAAAGAAAAATCAATAAGAAATTTACAGTTTATTAAATCTTATGAAAGTTATTTAATGCAGCTTGCGGATTTACTTATGGGGGCGATAAACTATAATCTTCGGGGTTTGTCAAAAGTTGTTGCTAAAACCAATCTAATTAAAAAGATAGAAACACACACTAAGATTTCCTTAAATGCTTCTACTCCTAAATCTGCCGATAAATTTAATTTGTTTTTTATTGAACTCAAGTAGGCTTTAATCTATGGTCACTAATTTATTGAAAAAATATCCGGAACTGCTTGAGATAATGCACCTTAATGAAAGAGATCGAAAAGAATCCTTAAAACGAATTTTCAAAAGAGATATTGTAGAAAACACTGATTTTATTTTTCGCACTAAACAAATTAGACCACTAAAGATTGATGGCAAGATAAGTATGGAAACCTTATTCGATCACTTAACGACTGAGGAAGAGGAGGATGGCTATAAATACAAAAAACGTATTTTTGAAAAAGATCGTTCTATGCGCATACATTGGATAAAAGAACATATCGATGAGAGCGTTAATGATAAAATTGAAGTATTTAGTCTTATTGAGCGCGATCAGAAACAAAGAAAGGATGTAACAAAAACCTATTTATATAATTCTAAGGAAAAATATGTGATTGTGTTTGAAGTGCAAAGAAGCGGATTGGATTATTTTTTATTGAGCGCATATTATCTTAATAGACCTGGTGGCGAAAAAGGAATAAAGAAAAAGTTGAAAAAGAAATTAAATGAAGTGCTTTAAAACCGCAAAGCTCGGTATATATCTGGATATATCGAGCTTCGAAACTCCTTCTCCCTAATACGAAGAGATGAGCACAAGAAAGTAAAGGAATTATTTAGACAAAAACAAGAGAATAATGAAAAAAATTATAGAATCGGAAATTGAACGATTTGCAATTGATCAGCTTGAACATCAAGGCTATCAATACATCTACGCACCGGATATTGCCCCCGATGCTTCGACCAGCTCAGCATCCAAGCCGGAACGCAAGACTTTTGAAGATGTTCTTTTGATTGAAAGGTTGCACGAAGCGGTTGGAAGAATAAATCCAAGAGTGCGGGCAGAAGCAAGAGAAGAAGCTGTAAAACAAATTCAAAGAATAAACTCGCCGGAACTGATTGCCAACAACGAAACATTTCACAGGATGCTTACAGAAGGAATAAATGTTACTTATCAAAAAGACGGCAACAGTAGAGGTGATTTAGTTTGGCTGATAGATTTTAACAATCCCGATAACAACGATTTTATAGTTGCTAATCAATTTACCGTTGTTGAAAACGGCATCAACAAACGTCCCGATGTCATTCTTTTTGTAAACGGCATTCCATTAGTCGTAATAGAATTAAAAAACGCTGTTGATGAAAACGCAACAGTAAGAACTGCCTTCAAA
>JAHJTX010000381.1 GCA_018829545.1 Bacteroidota bacterium
AAGGTATTGCAATTTGTAAATCATTGTCGCTATGGGCGGCGCCTTATTTGCAACGCCGTTATATGATAACTCAACTTACGCAAAAGTTTGAAATTATATTGTAGATCGAAGCGAAGCTCCGATAAAATGCTTGTTTTTTACGATCCCGATAAATTTCGGGATCGTGCTACAAGTTCTGCCTAAGGTGACTGATAAGTTTCGGATTGTTTTTTTGGTTTGTGGCTTAATATTGCGGAGTATAAACTAACTAAAGGAATAACGCGATGTATTCGACAGCCAAAGAACTTAGATTTCACACAAAAGAACTTCTTGAATCAGTATAACGCGGGGAAGAAGTGATAATAACATTTCGTGGGAAACCTTATGCAAAATTGGTTCCCTTGAAAGAATCAAAAAAAAATATTGAAAAAACGAATGAATTATTTGGAATATGGAAAAACCGAAAAGATTTAGAGGATGTTGATTCTTATGTCCGTGAAATAAGAAAAGGAAGATTCCAATGATAATGATAGACACGGATGTTTTAATTTGGTATTTACGAGGGAACACGAAAGCAAAAGAAACCATTGAAAAACTAAGCAGAACTTTCTTTAGTACTACTATTAATACCCGCCGAGTCAATAGCTATTAATATCTATTTAGAGATTGACATTTCTAAAGAGTTATTACAGCATTTTTAGTGACATTAAAATTTAGCGTTTATAATTCATTTATTTTGTAACTTTTCCACGCCTTTCACCATCTAAATCGTACATCATTATTTAATTTGGAGATACGATATGAATAAAAATGCCTTAGTTCTCTTAATTGTCTTCTTGCTCAGTCTTCCAATCATTGCTCAGGAGGATTCAACAAAATCATCGGAGAAAAAGAAAAAATCTCTTCTTGATGTTGAAGAAATGTTTATGGAGAGTGAAGAATGCAGTAACGCGAGTTTAAGTTTTCCAACTTCCTCAGTCGGAATTTCATTTGGCAACTCAAAAGATTTTACCGGTCTGCGTTTTAATAAAAGCGACTGCGACATCGGAACAATCAACGGATTTAATTTTACATTTTGGCATCCGCGCGATTTTAGCGACTCTGAAGTGAACGGTATTTCGCTTGGTCTTGTGCCCGCTGCTTCCTATTTGAACGGAATAAATTTGGGTTTTGCCGCCCTTTTGGCTGAAGAAAGTATGAACGGAATTAATATTGCGGGACTTGCGGCGGTGAGCGAAGGAGAAATAAACGGAATTAATTTCGGAGGGTTGGCATTAGTATCTCAAGGCAGCATATTGGGAATTAACTTCGGCGGATTGGCAAGTGTTAGCCAGAGTGATATTTCCGGGATTAATTTCGGCGGTATGGCTCTGGTTTCCCAAGAAACAATTCAGGGTATTAATTTAAGTACTGTTGCGCTGGTTTCTCAGGGCGGATTATCAGGAATAAACATTGGCGGCGTTGCTTGTGTTTCTCAAGGACCAATTTATGGCTTAAATCTTTCCTCAGTTGCATTGGTTTCTCAGAGTGAAATATTTGGATTTAATTTTGGCGGTATTGCAGTTGTGTCCCAAGAATCAATTAACGGATTTAATCTCGGCGGTATAGCCGTTGTATCTCAAGAATCAATTGAAGGAATCAATCTTGGCGGTATAGCTGTTGTGTCGGAAAGCTCTTTAATGGGAATTAATTTTGGTGGCATTGCCCTTGTTGGTTTAGATGGAATTTGGGGAATGAATGCAGGCGGAGCGGCAATTGTTTCTGAAGAGGATATCCTTGGATTGAACTTTACATTCGGCAAAATTTACACTGAAGAAGGCGTAAGCGGTATAAGTATTGCCGGTTTCAAAACAGAAGCGGATTATATAGAAGGAGTAAATCTTGCGCTAGCATGGACAGAAGTAAAAAACATAGACGGCGTATCAGTTTCTTTCTATAATGAGGTATATGGAACTCAGACCGGATTAGCGATTGGAATTGTGAACTACGCCAAAAATTTAAATGGAGTTCAACTTGGATTAATTAACGTTGCAGAAAATAATTCTTCACTCCTTGGAATTCTGCCATTTATAAATGCGCACATCGATTAAAATATTGGAGCGCAGAACACTCTGTTTTATCTGTGCTCCATAATTTATTCACTCTCAAAAATAGAATCATCAATTCCTTTATTAATAACGTAGTCGGAATAATTAACCGTCACATTCCCCTTCATTAATCCTCTTCCTATCCTTCTTGGATTTGTTTCGCGCTCATTATCAGCGCTTTCGGCGGTTTCATCTCTTCCGCCATTGAACAAAAATTCCACAGTTGAAGGAAGAGGATACTTTTTTGAACTGTAATTAAATTTTATTTCGAACGTTCCCTTATCTTTAGTTGTTGTCTCAACTTTAATTATTACACTCTCTTTCAAGTCAATCCAAAGAGTTGAAAGGATAACGCCGGATGAATCTTCATCGGGAATAATTTTTATTACCGCTGTTTTTACTTCTTCAATAACTTCTTCCTTTACATAAATGGCATTATAATTATCCTTCAATAACAGCTCTTGGGAGAAATTAAATCCCTGTTTCGGAAGCATGGCAAATCCTTTGGTGTCAAGGTGAATTTTATCCGGATGCTTAAAAAATACTTTTGCTTTTATTTCGGGAACAGTTAAGAAACTTACGTCTACCTTTATCGCTGCTTGAACGCTGTAGTCATTCACGGTTTTATATTTATCTTTAACCGCATCCAAAACCTGGTAGGGATCCTGGTTCTGCGATACCGCTGATTCACAAAACAGACTGAACACTAAAATTGTAATCGAAACAACACTTCTCTTAAACATAAAACCTCACGATAAAATATCTTTCTTAATGAACAGAAATAATGCTATTAAATAAAAGCCAATTATATGCAGAAGCAGGACGCTGCCGGAAATTAGAATTTCAGAATACTCAACTTTATCTGCAAAAAAAGAACTCCAATGATTCATGTGGTTGGTGAATAAAAATGGTCTTATACTTTCCAATAGATCGAATGGCAGCACCGATAAAATTAAGAAAACAATTATTACTGCCATTGACGCAACGATTGGTCCAATGGCATTTTCTACGAGTGACGAGAATAAGAACGAAAGTCCCATCACGGTAGTTCAACTTAAAGCAGCGTACAAATATGCGAGTGCGAATCTCCACAAACCATCGTCGGATGCAAAAATTATTATTTTGCCTTTTACTACTATCAATTCGCCGCTCCCGAAAAATATAACGCTTACAACGAGGCTCATAAACATAAGAAAGCACAGCAGCAAAACTGTATAAATTATTCCCGCAAAATATT
>JAHJTX010000382.1 GCA_018829545.1 Bacteroidota bacterium
TAGAGGCGTTGAATAGATTGAGCAAAATGAAAAAGAAATTGGAGGAGTAGATTAAGATTATGATTATGATTATGATTATGATTAAGATTAGGACGATGACTAAGACAAGGATTATAAAATTCGGTTACGCAGCTTTACTAATTTCGATTATTGGCATGTACTTTGGCTGCGGTGAGAGATATACTCCTGAGCAGAAA
Organism: Bacteroidota bacterium; assembly: GCA_018829545.1. Lineage (GTDB taxonomy): Bacteria > Bacteroidota > Ignavibacteria > Ignavibacteriales > Melioribacteraceae > JAHJTX01. Next base: position 198 of record JAHJTX010000382.1, read on the forward strand.
GAGTACATTTCCCGCATCGAAAATTCTCGGTTGGAAAAAGATTTGGACATGAGAGAGAATCCCTCTTCCCCGTTTAATTTCAAGAGAAAAGTTGAATTCCATCCGCTGAAATATTTTGACGTTGATCCAAATTTTAATTTCCAAAGTAAACTGGTAAAGCATGAAGCGCAGGATACTGTTCTTGTTTACGGCACAAAGGGCGATGAGCGCAAAGTGGTTAAATTCGGTTATGTTTCAATTCATTATAACGGTAAGAATTATAAAGTAAATGTTTACGAAGGCAGCACAAGAAGCGGAGAGATTTATCACAGCATTTGGTTCACCGACAAAACTACGAACGAACAGTCATACGGCGTTGGACGGTATATCGATTTCGAATTGGTCGATGATTCAAATTTTATTTACACGATAGATTTTAATTTGGCTTACAATCCGTATTGCGCTTACAATCCCGATTATTCATGTGCAATTCCTACAAAAGAAGATTATATCGATTTGGCTATAACTGCAGGCGAGAAAATATTTCACGATTAAATTGGAGAACAAGTGGTAGTAATTTTAGAAAATTCGGCTACTAAAGAGCAAATAGAAAATGTAATTAAGCACCTTGAAGATTACGGTTTTCAGATTCACAAATCGACCGGCGTTCAAAGAACTGTAATTGGCGCTATTGGAGTGCAGCCGGGATTTGACACGCGAAAAGTTAAAATACTCGACGGCGTTGCAGACGTTTACAGAGTTACAGCTCCGTTCAAACAAGCAAGCAGAAGCTTTAAGGAAGATAAAACCGTTATAAAAGTTAAAGACGTTGAAATCGGAGGAGATGAGATTGTCCTAATTGCAGGTCCATGTTCAATAGAAAGCGAAGAGCAAATGTTCAAACTTGCTGAGGTCGTCTCAAAATCGGGATCGAAGATTCTTCGAGGAGGAGCTTTTAAACCGCGCACATCGCCATATTCTTTTCAAGGGATGGGAGAGGAAGGATTGGTAATTATGCGCGATGCTGCCGAGAAAAACAATTTGGTTACCATAACCGAGGTAATGCAGATTGGCGAAATTGACGTCATCGAAAAATATATCGACATCTTTCAAGTCGGCGCAAGAAATATGCAGAACTTTGCGCTGCTAAAAGAACTTGGCAAGACGCAGAAACCGGTTATGCTAAAGCGCGGTTTGGCAGCAACGATAGAAGAATGGCTTATGTCTGCCGAATACATTTTAGCCAATGGAAATCCGAACGTAATGCTATGCGAACGCGGGATTAGAACTTTTGAAACTTACACACGAAATACTTTCGATCTTTCTGCAATACCAATCGTTCAGAAGATAAGTCATTTACCCGTAATTGCAGATCCATCTCATGCAACCGGATACAGAGATCAAGTTCCGCCGATGGCAAGAGCCGCCGTTGCAGCGGGCGCAGATGGATTAATGATTGAAATTCACCACGACCCCGAAAACGCTCTGTCTGACGGTCCGCAAGCATTATTACCGGAAGTATATCTTGAATTAATTAATGAACTGAAACTCATTGCAAAAGCAATTCACCGGGAAATATAATTGGACATAAAAAAAATATCAATTATCGGTCTCGGATTGATCGGCGGCTCGCTTGCAAAAGCGTTTAGAAATTCCGAGTATAATTTCGAAATTTCCGCTTATGATATGCCGGAAATACTGAGCCAGGCATTGACGGATAAAAGTATTGACCTGGCATTAAATAAAATTGATGATGCGTTAGCCGCAGATATAATTTTTTTATGTCTGCCGGTTCAATCCTCAATTGAAATCTTCGGAAATATTTCGCCAAGACTTAAACCAGATCAGATTTTGACAGATGTCTGCGGAGTTAAAAAAGTTTTTGATGATATCTGGAAAAATTCAAAATCACTTGGCATTTACATCGGCGGGCACCCGATGACGGGCAAAGAAATCGGCGGGTATAAGAATAGCGATCCCCTCTTGTTCGAAAATTCCGTTTATATTCTTTCGGATACCAACAAAGACAACTCGGCTATTAAAGATTTTCTTGAGTTAATAAAAATTACCGGCGCAAAGCGAATTTTTCTTTCTCCCCTTCTTCACGATAAAATTGTTGCTTCGGTAAGTCATCTGCCTCAGCTTCTTTCAATCGCTCTCGTAAACAACTCGGCAATTACAGAAGATGAAATAAATTTTTTGGATTTTGCCGCCGGAGGTTTTAGAGATATGACTAGAATTGCTTCGAGCAATTTTGACATTTGGGAATCTATTATCAAAGAAAATAAATTCAAAATCTTGGAATCAATTAACTCATTCCAA
>JAHJTX010000383.1 GCA_018829545.1 Bacteroidota bacterium
AATCTACTGAGTTAAAATAATTGTGAAGCACGTCCACGAAAATATTTCCGCAGTAATAATCGCTTCAGGTTTTTCCAAACGGGCTGGGGGACTAAAGCCGCTTTTAAGTTTTGGCGGTTTTTCATTTTTAGCGGGAATTGCATTAAAGGTATCCGTTTTCTGCAAAGACATTGTTGTTGTGCTTGGTCACGAAGAAGATAAAATCAAGAAATCATATAATGAAGAAATAAAGAATCTGCTAATCAATTCCGAACTTTCCGATGCGGCTGAATTATTGCAATCTAAATTGCGGTTCGTAACAAACAAAAATTATGAGGCTGGAATGTTCTCTTCTCTGCAAAAAGGTGTCGGAGACGTTAACTCCTCAACCGATTGGATAATTTATCACTTTGTTGATCAGCCGAGTTTATCATTAAAATTTTACTCGGAATTTTTACAGCAGCTAGATTCCTCTTACGATTGGATTCAACCAGCGTTTAATAATGCCAAGGGTCATCCAATTATATTTAATAAAACGGTTGCAAATAGCGTTCTTGCCGCGGACATGAATTCTAATCTTCGCAGTGTTCTGAGAGAGCGTAAGTTCTCAACCAAAATATGGAATACGAGTAATGCGCAGGTTTCTTTCGATGTTGACACAGCGGAAGATTATAGGCTTCTCCTAAATTCTTTTGCTCAAAACATTACTGAAAAAGAGTTGTTGGCTTTTCAATTTGATAATCTTGAGTCCACTCTGAAAAGTCATATTGTTATTAACCCCACGTTTTAACGTGGGGTTAACAAGCTAAAAACAAACTTTCCCAAACGGGTTTTAACCCGTTTGGGGTTTTTCGGAGTGGACTCAATCTTGTTTCATGATTTTTTATAAAATTTTAATTTGTGGATAATAATTCAATAGCTTATCTTTTTGCATTATTGATCAGGACTTTTATTTAAATGAAGACGATATGGTTTCTGTCTTTTCTTTTTTGCTCCCATCTATTTGGTTCGGCGTTTTCTATTTCATCAATAGATGAGGCAATACTAAATCACACATTTAACGATGAGTTCGATTCTGCCCGAATAAAGTGCCGGGAAATGATTGCAAAAAATCCTACGTCTCCTAAGTATTACTATTTTGAAGTAAATCTCCGCGCAATTGAATTTTATAATGTTGTGAACAGCGCTCCGATTGATCTACGTGAAGAAACCCGGGAAAAATATTTGGAAGACTTTATTTCGTTCTCAGAAAGCGCCGTTGAGAAATTTAAGGACAGCAATTTATCACTTGATGATCAGTTTTACTATGGCGGAATATTAGGACATTTGGGAAGAACTTACGGAATAAAAAAATCATGGTGGAACGCTTTTAAGACCGGATATGATGCAAATAAAATAATGGAGAAAGTAATAGAAGTTCATCCCGAATATTATGACGCATATTTATTAATGGGATTGCTAAATTACTATGCAGATAGATTAAGCGGGTTTTCTGGATTTGTGGCAGATGTTCTAGGATTCTCTGGCAATAGAGAACGCGGAATTGAATATTTGTCTCTTGCAATGAATAGCGGGAAGGTAACATTTGGTCAAGCGGCGCTTGTTTTAATAGAGGTTTATACCATACACGAAGATAACGACGAAAAATCTCTCGAATATTTTCAAAAGTTTTTAGAACGCTATCCGAAAAACAAGCGCATTCTTAATTGGTACTGCCATATTCTTATGAATGAACTCAAGCTAGCTGAAGCAGGCAAATTAATTCAAGGACCTTATTCTAAAGACATTGATTCCTATGGCAAGGGACGGTATTATCACTTAACTGGAGATTATCAAGAATCTGTTCAAGAGTTAGATAAAGCTCTAAAAGAAAAAACCCGCTTATGGCGCGGCGCTGGTAATCACGCAGAATATTTACAGTGTGTTAATTATTTTTATCTAAACAACTACGCCCAGCTTTTTGAGCAAAAAAAGACGCTTGTGGATGAGTTAAGCGAACGATTAGAAAAAGAGTTATTGCATCCCGGATTGTTTAATAAGATGAACAGTTTGCAGAGGGAAATTTCGCTTCGTAATGACAAAAAAACGGCTGAGAGTTTAATAAAAGAAATAAAGTCCGATTCGTCGTTTGAATACATGAAAAATGAGTGTTATTATTTATTTGGTTTATATTATTATCGATCGAAAAATTACGCTGCAGCAGAAAAATATTTCTCCGCATCTCTTAATAGTGAGGGTGGACATTTAACGTACTTGTCATGCAAGCGCTTAATTGATATTTACTTGAAAGCAAAAAGAACAAAAAACGAGGCGCGAAAAATAGCGGAATTGGTTGAAGAGTTAGACAATGATAGGCTGACTTTCAGATTGAGAGATTTGAAGAAAGTTTATAAGATATAATTTCGGCTGCCCGCTGTATTGAGCAGCCTATTTTTTTTATTTAAAGTAAGTGTTGTTGTTCGCTCTAGAGTCGGGAATTGTAATGCCGCCTAATTCTATTCTTGTGTATTCCATCTTCTCTAATTCAATGATATAAGTGCGGTTATTGTCTTTCCAAACGTCAGCGGCTTTATACGCGGAAGCAATTTCCTCTTCGCCATTATAAACCGTCACAGAAATGGGAACGGGAACATTGCCAATTTTCTCTATTGTTACGAGTCGTTTATTTTCGGTTTCTTCAACTTTTTCAATTCCTAAATCAGGGCTGCCGCTTTCAAAAAACCATGGTTTCCAATACCACGAAAGGTCTTCGTCAAGCGCTTCATTGAACGAGAAGAAAAAATCATAAGGAATTGGATGCTTGCCGTTCCACTGATTCATATAATGATGAAGAGCCTTCTTAAACCTAGCTTCTCCCAGCATATCATATAAAAATTCATACGCAAGCCCTGGTCTTGAATAAGAGGCTGTGCGGTAAGAGTTGCTCTGTAGAAAAATAGTTGGAATCATCGGCGGGATGTCCATTTCGCTGCCCGCCATCCAACTGTATCCGCTTCCATTTTGCGCTCTTTGATTTGAGCCTGTATCCGTTTCAGCTTGAAAATCAAACGGAAGCATTACAGCCCAGCCTTCGTCCATCCAAGAATATTTTCGTTCGTTTGTTCCCATATAAAACGGAAAGTATGTATGAGCAATTTCATGCGAAGTAACGCCAACCGTTCCGGCTCTTGTTGACGCGGTGCCGTCATTAACCATCATAGGAGCTTCCATTCCGCCCGAACCGTTAAAGACCGTTAATTCAGGATAAGGAAATGCAACTCCTGGAAGACGCGTTGAAAAATATTCAATGGATTTTCTCGCAATGTCTGCAACTTCATAAAAATCCTTTGATTCCTTTTTGTACGCCGCAGCAGTAAAAACTTTTTTCCCTTTTGATTCGTCGGCAACTGCGCTTACTCCATCCCATAAATAATGGTCGCTTGTTCCAAACATGAAATCGGGAACATTTTTCGCTAAAAATCTCCAGTTCAACGCGTTGTTGTTTTTAGTTATAGCGCCGCTACTGTAATCCTCTTCGTTCACAATATTTACAACGTCTTTTGATGAATACGCTTTTTTATATTTTTTTGCTATTCTTTCAGAAAGAACTTCTTCGGGGTTCTGCAAAACTCCCGTTGCCCAAACCAAATAATTTTTAGGCATTTTGATTGTTACATCGTAATTATTAAAATCATTGTAAAATTCCGATGTGCCGCTGTAGTCGAATCTATCCCAGCCGTCAATGTCGTCATAAACCGCAATTTGAGGATACCAATAAGCAACGTAAAACGAAGTGCTGTCATAAACGCCCATTCTTAATTTCGACTCATCCGGAATTGTAAAATTCCATCCAACTGAAATTTCAACGCTGCAATTTGGGGCTAAATTTTCAGGTAGTCCTAAAAAAAGATTTGTTCCGCTTCTTCTAATTTTACCTTCTTCAATTACATTCGAATTAACAGAAAGCAAACTAATTTCAACTCCGTCATTTACCGCATTCGGACTTATCTGCCAATCTCTCTTTCCGCCTTTTTTGTAGAAATCATGATAAAGACGAATAACAATATTTGTAAGAGTATCGGGGCTTTGGTTGTAGTAAGTAATTTTTTCTTTGCCGGAAAGTAATTTTGTTTCCGGATTAATTTCTGCTTCGATGGAATAATCCGAATAATTCTGCCAGTAACTTTCGCCCGGCGCACCGCTAAGTGTGCGTGTTTTGCTTTCGATAGCGTCTTCAATGTTTTTTGGAATATAAATCCCGCCGGATTGGGCAAGAGTGGCGATGCAAAGTAAAGTTGTTATGCCGATAACCAAATATATCTTTTTCATAACCTTTCCATTAGTTATTGAAATAAAATATTATGCTTTTTCTAAAGCTTGTTCAAGATCGTTAATAATATCCTCGTGATTCTCTATTCCAACAGAAAGTCTAACAAGTCCTTCAGTAATTCCAGCAGACTCTCTTTTTTCTTTACCCATGCTTAAGTGGGTCATGCTAGCCGGATGTTGAACAAGCGTTTCAACTCCGCCAAGACTAACTGCAAGCTGACAGAATTTAACATTATTCATAGCGTTTTCGCCGGAAGAAAATCCGCCCTTTAATTCAAACGAAATCATTCCTCCCGGCCCGCTGTGCTGTTTTTCGGCAAGGCTGTATTGAGGATGCGATTCTAATCCAGGGTATGTAACAGATTTTACCTTTGGGTGATTTTCCAAATAATTGGCAATTATTATTGAATTATAACTATGCTTCTCCATTCTTATTGCAAGAGTTTTTAATCCTCTGTGAACAAGAAAAGCATTGAAAGGATCAATTACTCCGCCGAGCTGGTTAAGCGTTTTTCTAAATTTTATGTAAGTGTCCTCGTCTTTCACAACTATTACTCCGGCAACTAAGTCGGCGTGACCGTTTAAAAACTTCGTCATGCTGTGCAGAGAAACATCCGCGCCTAATTTTATAGGCTGTTGAAGCGCTGGACTCATAAATGTATTATCAACAACTAATTCAGCCGATGCTTTTTTTGCAATCTCTGCAACAGCTTTTAAGTCTGTTAGTTCAAGCGTAGGATTGCCGGGCGTTTCAATGTAAATCACTTTTGTGTTTGCTTTAACCGCTTTTTTAACTTCCTCAACATCTGCCGAGTTTACAAGAGTAGATTCGATATTATATTTTGCAAGAAGATTATTTATCAGCGTAGTTGTTGGTCCGTAAGAAGCTTTTGTGCATATAACGTGGTCGCCGGCGCTTAACAAAGAAAAAAGCGTTGTGCTTATTGCCGCCATTCCGCTTGCGCACCCTAAGGCTTTGTGCCCGCCTTCAAGTTCTGCAATTGCATTTTCCATCGCTTCAACAGTTGGGTTTCCCATTCTTGAATAAATATACCCTTCTTCTTCTCCTTTGAACAATGCCGCGCCGTGAGCGGTGGACTTAAATTTAAAAGTAGAAGTTTGATAGATAGGTGGAACAACTGGGCCAAATTCATAGTCTCCAATCCCTGCATGAACGCACTTAGAATCGAATTTAATATTTTGCTTATCCGTCATTAGAATTTTCCGCTATTTATTTAAAATTAAAAAGGGGAGTTGAACCAACTCCCCTTAGTTTATTTACTCTTTTATTCTACGCTGTCTCCGTTCGAATAATCATTGTCTTCGGGAACAGCTCTTGCTATATCGGCAATTGAATCATCCTCGGAAAGGCGGATCAATCTAACTCCTTGAGTATTTCTACCCATTACTCGAATGTCTTTAACAGACTGACGAATAACCATTCCCTGATTAGTGATTATAACAAGTTCGTCTAAATCGTTTACTTCCATCATGGCAATTAGTTTACCGCTCTTTTCGCCGGTTTTAATAGTGATAACGCCTTTGCCGCCGCGTTTTGTTAATCTATAATCATCTATTTCGCTTCGCTTGCCAAACCCTTGATCTGTTACGACTAGAAGCGTAGACTGCGTCCTGCTGGCAATAAATCCAATTACCTCGTCACCTTTTGAGAGCCTAATTCCTCTAACTCCTGTTGAGGTTCTTCCCATATCTCTTGCGTCTTTCTCGTCGAATCTAATTGCCATGCCGAATTTCGTTCCGATGATAATATCGTTATTTCCTTCGGTCATTTTAACCGCAACAAGGTCATCGCCTTTAACAAGATTAATGGCATTGATTCCGGCCTTGCGAACATTTGAGTACGCAGAAAGAACGGTCTTCTTAACGGTTCCATTTCTAGTTGCCATTAAGAGATATTTGTCATCCGTAAATTCTTTTACGGAAACAAATGCCGTTATTTTTTCCTCTTTATCTTTCTGAATCAGGTTTAAGATAGATCTGCCTCGCGTAGCTCTTCCGCCTTCAGGAAGTTCGTGAACTTTAAGCCAGTAACATTTTCCTTTATCCGTAAAGAACAAAATGTATTGATGCGTTGAGGCGATAAACATGTGTTCGATAAAGTCTTCATCTTTGGTACCTGCGCCAGTAACGCCTTTGCCGCCTCGACCTTGTTTTCTGTATCCGCTTACCGGAAATCTTTTAATAAATCCGCTGTGAGAAATTGTTACGACAACGTCCTCTTCGGCAATAATATCTTCTAAAGAGAATTCTTTGTAATCATAAATAATTTCTGTTCTTCTTTCGTCTCCATACTTCTCTCTTAGCGCAAGAAGTTCGTCTTTAATAATTTTGCCGCGTAATTTTTCACTATTCAAAATGCTCTGAAGCCTTTCGATGAGTTTTAATATTTCTTTGTACTCGTTTTCTATTTTCTTTCTTTCGAGTCCGGTAAGGCGCTGCAGTCTCATATCAAGAATTGCTTTTGCTTGAATTTCTGACAGCTTAAATCTCTTTATTAAATTTTCTTTAGCTGTTTCCGTGTCTTTCGATTTCTTGATTGTTTCAATAACCGCATCAATATTATCGAGAGCAATAATATATCCTTCTAATATGTGGGCACGCTTTTCGGCTGCTTCTAGTTCATACTTTGTCCTTCGTACAATAACTTCCATTCTGTGATCGAGGAAGTGCGTCATCATTTCGTTAAGCTTAAGAACCTTTGGAACTCCGTTGACCAACGCGAGCATAATTACGCCGAAAGTAACCTGCATCTGAGTATGCTTAAAAAGCTGATTAAGAATTACGGCTGGCTGTCCGTCTCGTTTAACTTCAATTACAACGCGCATGCCGTCTCTATCGGATTCGTCTCTTATATTCGAGATGTCTGTAAGTTTTCCTTCGCGAACTAAATCTGCAATTTTTTCAATAAGATTTGCTTTGTTTACTTGATAAGGAAGCTCGGTAATTATAATGCTTTCTCTGTCGTTCTTGTGTGTTTCGATATTTGCTTTGGCTCTAATTACAACGCGTCCTCTTCCCGTCATGTAAGCGTCCCTAACGCCTTCGTAACCGTAAATTATGCCGCCTGTTGGAAAGTCTGGGGCTTTAACAATTTTAAGCAAGTCCTTTGCTTCCAAACTAGGCTTCTCAAGCAAAGCAATTAAACCGTCAATCACTTCGCCAATATTATGAGGAGGAATGTTTGTTGCCATTCCCACAGCAATTCCGCTTGAGCCGTTAATTAAAAGGTTTGGAAGATATGAGGGCATTACTGTCGGCTCTTGAAGCGATTCGTCAAAGTTTGACGAAAAATCTACAGTATTCTTATCAAGATCACGAAGCATTTCATCGGCAATTTTTGCCAGTTTCGCTTCTGTGTATCTCATTGCCGCCGCCGAGTCGCCGTCAACGGAACCAAAGTTTCCCTGCCCGGTAACAAGCGGATATCTAAGGGAGAAATCTTGAACCATTCTTACCATTGCGTCATAAACCGCCGTATCGCCGTGTGGATGGTATTTACCGAGAACTTCACCAACTATTCTTGCGGATTTTTTATACGTTTTGTTATTCGCCAAACCAAGCTCGTGCATTCCATATAAAACTCTTCTGTGCACAGGCTTTAATCCGTCTCTAACATCTGGTAACGCTCTTGAAACAATAACCGACATTGCATAATCGATGTAGGAAGATTTCATTTCATCTTCGAGCGAAACGGGTACTATTTTTTCAAAAAATGTTGCCATATTAAAATTATTCTCTGCTTTTTATTCTAAAATTTATACGTCTATATTCGCATACTTTGCGTGTTTTTCGATAAACGCTCTTCTTGGCTCAACAACATCGCCCATTAAAGTTTCAAAGATTTTATCCGCAGCCGCGCCGCTATCTAAATTCACCTGAAGAATCGTTCTGGTTTCCGGATTCATGGTTGTATCCCACAACTGCTCGGGATTCATTTCTCCCAAACCTTTGTATCTTGAAATAACAATACCTTTGGGCATATTGTTTTCGTCGATCTCATCATTCTTACCGTTTCCTCTAAACCGCTTAATAATACTGTCTCTTTCAGCGTCATCGAAAGCGTAACTTTCTTCTTTACCTTTTTTTATTTTATACAGCGGAGGTTGCGCTATATAGACCTTTCCACCGGAAATTAAATCCCTCATGTGTCTGTAAAGAAAAGTTAAAATAAGAGTGCGGATGTGGCTTCCGTCCACGTCTGCATCTGTCATTATTATTACTTTACCGTATCGAGCCTTATCGGAATCGAAATCTAATCCGAAACCGGCGCCAATCGCGGCTATCATAGCTTTAATTTCGTTGTTCTCTAAAATTTTATTAATCTTCGCTTTTTCTACGTTAAGAATTTTTCCTTTAAGAGGAAGAATAGCCTGAAATCTTCTATCTCTGCCCTGTTTTGCTGAGCCGCCCGCAGAATCGCCTTCGACAATGTAAATTTCACAGTGTTCAGGATCGTTAATAGAGCAGTCTGCCAATTTACCGGGAAGGTGAAGAGTATCAAGCGCATTTTTTCTACGGACTAGTTCCTTCGCTTTTCTTGCGGCTTCTCTAGCTTCTGCCGCTCTCGTACATTTTTCAATTATTTTTTTTGCTACAGCGGGATGCTCTTCGAGATATTCGGCAAGCTTTTCGTTAACAATGGTTTCGACTGTTGATTTTACTTCTCCGTTTCCGAGTTTTGTTTTGGTCTGCCCTTCGAACTGCGGCTCCATCACTTTTACGGATATAACCGCAGTTAAGCCTTCTCTAAAATCATCTCCGGTTAAAGAAATTTTACTATTCTCTTTAATGAGTTTGTTTTTATATGCGTAGCTGTTAAGAGTTCTTGTGAGTGCTGTTTTAAAACCAACAAGATGAGTTCCGCCTTCATGTGTGTTAATATTGTTCACATAGCTGTAAATATTATCCGAATAACCATCGCTGTATTCGAATGCAATTTCAACGGGAGTATTGTCCTTTTCGCCCTCAATGTAAACCGGTTTGTGTAAAGGGCTTCTGGTTTCGTCAAGATATTGAACAAATTCAACCAAACCGCCTTTGAAGTGAAACTCGGCTTTTTCATCTTCAATTTCATCGATTATCGTTATAGAAACATTTTTATTGAGATACGCAAGTTCGCGCATTCTCTCCGCTAGGGTTTCGAATTTGAATTTGGTTACTTTAAATATTTCCGGATCGGGCATAAATGTTATTTTTGTTCCGGATTGATTTTTTTTGCTCTTCCCGATTATTTTAACATTTTCTTTCGGAACTCCTCTTACATATTCCTGGTAGTAAATTTCTCCTTTTCTGTAAACTTCTACCTGCATTAAAATTGAAAGCGCATTAACAACAGAAACGCCGACTCCGTGCAAACCGCCCGACACTTTGTAAGAATTTTTATCGAACTTCCCGCCAGCGTGAAGAACGGTCATTACAACTTCGAGCGCGCTTCTTTTTTCTATTGGATGAATATCAACCGGAATTCCGCGCCCTTTATCTTCTACTGTAACGCTGCCGTTTTTGTTTATCGATACAAATATTTTATCGTTATATCCAGCAAGAGCCTCGTCTATACTGTTGTCAACAACCTCGTTTACAAGGTGATGAAGCCCGCGCGCGCCGATATCGCCAATATACATCGCAGGTCTTTTTCTAACCGCTTCTAAACCTTTTAATACGTTTATATTGCTGGCTGTATAATTTTGTTGTGCTATTTCTTTTGTCACTTCTAGCCTGTTTTTATCTGTTTGAAAATTTTATTGCTTTGATTACGTTTTTTTTATAAAAGCCGTTTATTCTATCTACAATTTCTTTTTGTTTATAATTCAATTCACTGCGCCAAACTGAATTTTCAACTTTCAAGAAGAGAGTTTGTTTTTCTACTTTAACTGCCGCCGCTACTTTTTGTAAGTCGGGAAATATTTTAACAAAGCTAACAACAACATCATATTCCTGAGCTTTTTGACGAACCTTTTCGAACGCATTTTCTTTGCTTATAACTTCGCTTAAACTCTTAAAACTTTTATGCATACGAAACGTCACCTTTATTTACGTAAATAAGTTTATCTGAACCCGATTTATTAAGATTTTCGTATTTAGCGAAATCAGTCATTGTTAAAAATGCTTGCCCAACCTCTTTTAAATACTCGCCGGTTTTTACGGCGCGATAGTTGTCCAGATCGCCGTAGATATCATCCATTAAGAAGATTGGCGTTTTACCCGTAGTCTCTTTCAAAAAGTAAAACTGAGCAAACCTAAGGGCAATTTGAAAGGTTTTATGCTGCCCCTGTGAGCCGTATTTTTTCAATTCGTAATCATTCACGTAAAAGTAAAAATCATCTCTGTGCGGACCAACCAAATTAGCGGCTCTTATTAATTCAGATTCGCGCAAAGATGATAACTCTTCAATAAATCTCTCTTCAATTTTATCCGGTCCGTTAGTTCCAAGAAAATCATAATTGATTTTTGGAATTTCTGTTCCGTTAAGTAGTCTTGTGTAAGAACTATTTAAGTAATTATTAAACTCATTCGTAAAACGGAGCCGGTGTTTTACAATTTCTACCCCGTTTCTAATAAGCAGTTCAGACCATGAATCTAATTGATCCAGCAGATTTTTACTTTTATACTCTTTTAATCGAGTTAACAGGGATGACCTTTGCCGTAATGTTTTATTGTATTCTAATAAAATACTTAAGTAAGTCTCTGAAGCCTGTGAAATGACGGAATCAACAAACTTTCTTCTATCGGCGGGCGCTCCTAACGTAATTGAGTGATCTGCCTGAGATAAAATAACAACGGGAAATTTTCCTATAATTGATGAACTTCTGTGAATTTGCTTATCATTTAAAAAAAATTGTTTTCTATTCGTTTCTCTATCGTACGAGCATCTAACTTTATTGTCGGTAAAATCTTTAAACAATCCGCTTACATCAAAAAAATCGGTGTCAAAAGTAATTCCTTCGGAATCATGCGACCGGTTAAAACTTTTTGTGGTGCAGAGATAATAAATTGCCTCCAAAATAGTTGTTTTACCCTGTCCGTTTCCTCCGACTATATAGTTTAATTCTCTAGAAAAATTTAATTCTGAATTTCTGTGTAATCTAAAATTCTTTAGCTTAATTGAATCAATAACCATCTTAAGCGTTTAATCGAACCGGCATAATTAACATTAAAAGCTCCTCGTTTTCTTTTGTCTCGGCAGGGTGAAGAATAACTGCCTTGGTAGGCGAATGCAGCCTGAATATAATTTTCTTTTCAGAACTAAGATGACTTAATACATCGTTCACATAAGCCGAGTTAAAGCCTATTTCGAGCGGAGCATCTGAGTATTCGCATTTTAAGTGTTCTTTACCGGATGCGCCCATATCAAGATCTTCTGCGGAAATTTCTAAGTTATTCTCCGTAATCGCAAATTTAACTCTTCTTGTGTTTGTTGTAGAAAACAGCATCATTCTTTTAATTGCGTTATGCAATTCCTTTGAATCTATTTTCATTTGGAATTCGTTTTCCAAAGGAATAACGCTTCTATAGTCCGGATATTTTTGCCCGATAAGTCTGGTTATGAGTTCTATATCATTTAATCTAAAAGAAACATGGGTCTTGCTTAAATACAGTTTTGCCTCTTTTTCATCCAATACTTTTAGCAGCACCGAAATTGCTTTTTCCGGAACGATATAGTTGTTTATAATATCTGTTTGAATGTTTTTCTTAAGCAGATTAACTAGCCTGTGTCCGTCTGTTGCAACAAAACGCAGTCCTTCTTCGGTGAACTCGAACAGCGTTCCCATCATTGCCGGACGCAATTCTTCTTTACCCATTGCAAAAGCACATTTCTCAAAAGCGCTTTTTAATTCCAAACCACTGATGGAAATTTCTACTAGATCATCTTTTGAGTCTTCGTTTGGAAATGAAGGAATATCGGGATACTCATCCGAGCTGAGATAGCTTAAATTATATTCGCCGAAATCTGTTTTTAATTCAATCTTTCCGCTTTCAGATACATTGAAGTGAATTGTTGTTTCGCTAAGCGATCTTACTATATCGTACAGTAATTTTGCAGGAACAATAACTTTAATATTTTCTTCTGCAACAATGTTCAGTGAAGATTTTAAAGAAATTTCTAAATCAGTAGCATAAATTGTTAAAAGACCATCTTTGATTTCGAATAAAAAATTCTCTAAAATTGGCATGGGAGTTCTTGTTGGAACAGCCGGAATTATCTTTGTAAGAAGCTTTTCTAAGTCTTTACTATTTACCTTAAATTCCATTAAAACAACTCCATTTTATGTGTATTTTTTGATAAAGAAATATATTAAAAAAGAGCAGTATTTCCAATATATTATAATAACTTACGAGCATTGTAAACACCCTTATTTTTAAATATCTGTTTAAAGTTTTAAATATGATTTAATAATAGAAATGTTGATATGTGGATAAGTACAAAATAGTACTTTTATGCAAAAATTGGAGAGCTTTTTGGCAATTATAATTGTGGATAACTTTCTAATAATTTTGAGATATTAACGTTGTGTTAATAGACGCAATGTTACTAACAAATTTTATACGACTAATTAACATGTTATCCACACACAAAAAACGGCTTTAATATAATTTTTTAAGAAAATAATCACTACACTGAGTATGGAAAAAATAAAAACGAAACAACATTTTGTAATTCCTGCGGTTTTTGTCGCGTCAATTTGGGCAGTAAAAATTCTAGAGATAGTATTCGAACTGTCTTTTGTGAAGTATGGGGTTTTACCGGGAAAAACAAACGGATTATACGGCGTACTGTTTTATCCGCTAATTCATGGCGACCTGTCTCACTTATTTTCAAATTCAGCTCCGTTATTCGTTTTAACGATGGGAATACTATACTTCTACCCAAGTTCAGCAAAAAAGGCATTGGCTATAATTTATTTCTTCTCAGGAATATTAATTTGGTTATTTGCAAGGGAATCTTATCACATAGGCGCAAGCGGAATGATTTACGGTTTGTCGTCTTTTATATTTTTCAGCGGCATTATTAGGCGGGATAAAAAATCAATTACTTTAGCGCTGCTCGTCACATTTTTGTACGGCGGGTTGGTTATGGGAGTTCTTCCGATAGATGAAAAAGTATCATGGGAAGGGCATTTTTTCGGCGCAGTGTTGGGCTTTCTCTGTGCGATTATATTCCGCAAAAAAGACAGACCGGATAAATATGACTGGGAAGAAGAGCCAGTGAAAAAAGAAAAATTGGAAATATCTTACGATAAAGGATATCCTTTTGAAGAATAAGAATTATATCTTTGCAAATCATATCAACAAAAAATAATTCTGATTATATGAAAATTATTGCAGACGAAAACATAACTTTTGCACAAGAGGCGTTCTCAAGTATCGGCGAAGTTAGGCTTTTACATGGAAGAAAAATTACAAACGAAGAATTAAAAGGCGCAGATGCTTTAATCGTCAGATCAATCACAAACGTAAATAAAGAACTATTGCATGGCACAAATATTCAATTCGTGGGAACCGCGACAATAGGAACGGATCATATCGATGAAAAATATTTTACAGAAGCAGGCATTAAGTTTGCAAGCGCAGCCGGATGTAATTCTAACGCCGTTAAAGAATATGCGCTCAATGCGATTTTTGATTTATTTGTAAAAAATGAAGACAACCTAAAAAACAAATCAATCGGAATTATTGGAGCTGGGAACATCGGCTCTAAGCTGGTTAAAATTGCCGAAACTATGGGATTAACTATTGTAAAAAATGATCCTCCGCTTAAAAGATTAACGGGAGATAATTCATATTCCTCTCTCGAAGAAGCGCTGAACTGCGATATAATTACCTTTCACGTTCCGCTGAACCTTACGGGTATTGATAAAACTGTTCATCTGTTGAATGATAAAAACATTGGACTTATTAAAAGCGGCGCAGTTTTAATTAATTCTTCCAGGGGATCTGTCGTTGATAACCAAGCATTAAAAAACAGATTAGCGCAACGCAAAGATTTTTCTGTTATTCTCGATGTGTGGGAAGAAGAGCCAAATCCGGATTTAGAGCTTTTGGAATTAGTCGATATTGGAACGCCGCATATTGCCGGATATTCATTTGAAGGAAAAGTAAACGGCACAACAATGATTTATTGCGCCGTCTGCGATCACTTCAATCTCGAAAAGAAATGGGAACCTAAGCTGCCTAGAACTGTTAATGCATTAATTGAAATAAAAAACTCTGGTCTGGAAAATAATTTACACAACATTTTAAATCACGCTTATCCTATTAGAGAGGATGATAAATTTCTTAGAGAAATAAAAAAGAAAAACAACATATCGGAATATTTTGACTCTCTTAGAAAAAATTACAGATACCGAAGGGAATTAAATAATTACACGGTAAAAGCAGAGGGATTAGATAATAAATTTAAAAGCATTCTTAAAGAGCTTAGAATAAATGTTATATAATGTAAAAAAAGCGGTTTTGTTGTTTTTTGTTTTTGCAGAAATTTTTGCTCAGGGAAGGCACGGATTTCAAATTGCAAGATTAAAATACGGCGGCGGCGGCGACTGGTACAACGACCCATCCGCAGAGGTTAATCTTTTGCATTTTGTTAAGGAACAAACCGGTGCGGATGTAATTGCAGAATACAAATTTGTTGACGTGTCAACTAATGATTTGTTCTCGTATCCATTTCTGTTTATTACGGGTCACGGCAATATTATTGTATCCGATGAAGAAGTTAAGCGATTGAGAGATTATGTTGATAACGGAGGGTTTATTTATATAGATGATGATTACGGTTTGAGGACATCTGCGCAGAAGGTGATAGCCAAAATATTTCCGGATAAGGAATTAGTGGAAATACCGTTTTCTCATTCAATTTATAATATTGTGTTCGAGTTTCCTTATGGACCGCCTAAAACACACGAACACGACAACAAACCTCCGCAGGGATTTGGAATATTTAACGGCGAAAAATTGGCGTTGTATTTTACGGTTGAAAGCAATCCAAGCGATGGCTGGGCAGATCAGCGGGCACACAACGACGGCGAGGAAAAAAGAATTGAAGCGCTTAAATTCGGCGCCAACATAGTTGTTTATGCGATGACAAATTAAGAGAAACAATTGCCAGAGAAAACCAAAATAACCACGCTATACGGCAAACTTGCAGAAGTAAGAAATAGAGAGATTTATAAAAAAGCGTTAACCGGCATGGCACACACAATAATTATATTGCTGGTTATAAATGTTCTTCTTTCGCTGGCAGAATTGTTTGGCGCCTCAAGCATTTCTTACCGAACGGTTTTTTACTTAATTCTACTGAGCAGCGTTGTTATTCTTACAGTTACCCTAATTGTTATTCCATTGTTGAAAACTATAACAACTCCAAACAAACAAGAAAACCACAGCGCAGCAATAAAGATCGGCAAATTTTACCCGCAAATTAAGGACGAACTCCTTAACATAATTCAGCTTATTGAAAACAGCGATGGTAAAAGCAGTTTAATAAATGCCGCGTTTGAGCAGTTAATTAATAAGACTGGCGGTTTAGATTTTAAAAAATCGGTTGATTTTAAGAGACCGAAGAAAAAACTTCAGCAAGCTTCATTGGCTATAATTCTTAGCGTAATAATATTTGCAGTTTTTCCACAACTTCGATTTTCTTCATACAGGATTTTTAATTACGATCAAGAGTTTGTTTTTCCACAAAAATTTTTCTTTGAAGTAACTCCCGGAAATTCAGACATCACAAATGGAGACAACATTGATTTAAAAGCAATTACGGTTGGGGATTCGCCCGAACACGTAATGCTTCATACAAAAAGCGCGGATGAGACCGAGTTTAAAGAAAAAGAAATTCAATCAGATTCTACAGGAGAATTTACAAGTAATCAAAAAAAAGTAAAGAATGATTTATTCTACTTTTTTTCTGCAGAGGGAATTGTGAGCGACACGTTTCTTATAAGCGTTACGAATAGACCAATAATAAAATCGTTGACGATAGATGTTTTTCCGCCAAAGTATTCCAAGCTTCTTCCAAGCTCACAGAGAGATAATGGAAACATACTAGCTTTGCCGGGCAGTAAAATTGCAATAAATCTTTCTTCGAACAAACAACTCCAAAAAGCAGAGATTATTTATTCGGACGAAAAATCCATGCAATTAACAACAGAAGGATCAAAAGCTAAAACGCAGTTTGTTGTTTCTAAAGCAGAGGAATACAAATTCTATTTAGTTGATACAACCGGCGTCATCAACAATAATCCAATAACATACAGCATTGATTTAATTGAAGATCGATTCCCAGTAATTGAAGTTGTATCGCCCAACAAAGACCTTAAACTAAATGAGAGCAACAGCATTCCTTTCCTTTTGAAAATTTCTGACGATTTTGGATTCGATAGATTAGCGCTGCATCACAAGTTGTCCTTTTCCCAATTTGAAGAGCCGCAGGCAAACTATAGTGCAATGGAAATTCCTTTCGGCAAAAACTTGAAAGAAACTGATATTTACTTTACGTGGGATTTGACGAGTATGTTTTTAGCCGCCCGTGACGAGATAACGTATTACTTCGAAATATTTGATAACGACAATATCAACGGTCCAAAGTCTACGGTTACCAGAAAATTTAAAGCATCCGTTCCAACTATGGATGAACTATTTGCAAACGCAGACGAAGTTCAAGAGGAAACAAAAGACGATTTAACAGAAATACTTGACGAAGCAGAAAAACTTAAAGAGAATCTCGAAAAAATCAGTAATGAATTAAAGAAAGATGATAAAGAAATCTCGTGGGATGAAAGAGAAAAAATTGAAGATGCAGTTAAAAAACTTCAAAACTTAGAGGAAAAAGTTAATGAAGCGGCGGAAAAATTATCTCAGTTAAAGAATGAACTTCAGGAGAATAATCTTCTTTCGGAAGAAACATTAAAAAAGTATTTGGAACTACAAAATCTGCTGCAAGAAATTAACAGCGATGATTTGAAAAAAGCTCTTGATAAGATGCAGGAGATGCTCAAAAACATGAAGCGTGACGCAAACCAATCCGCATTGGACCAATTGAAGTTTAACGAAGAGCAATTTAAAAACAGTTTAGAGCGAACGGTAAATCTTCTTAAAAGAATTCAAATAGAACAGAAAGTAGATGAGATAATTAAGCGGACTGAAAATCTTATGAATAAAATGGAGGAGATAAGCAAGGAAACATCTTCTTCAAATGAGTCTCCGCAGGAAAAGACAGCCAAAAAGCAGGATGAAGTATCAAAGGGAATTGAAAATCTTG
>JAHJTX010000384.1 GCA_018829545.1 Bacteroidota bacterium
AATTCAAGCCTGTCGTAACTCAATAGTTTTATTGACTATTAAATCCGATTATCTTATACTTTCTGTAGTCAAAAAACATTGCTGCCATCGAAATAATTGCCGCATCTGCAACATCAATAATCTTCTACTTTGCCAGAGCTAAATTCAACATTCTTCTCGAAATCGAGCCCATGATTGTGGGATTATTCACAGCGTTAGTAATTCATTTATTTGGACTTAATTCTAAACGCAGATTTGCAGCGGGAAATAGTAAATAGTTTTCGGTTTTTATCTTTATGTGCCTTTGGAGTAACGGTTTATAATTCTTTCTAAAACCTACCTGCCGGCAGCAAGTTCAATTTAAGAATTTATATCAATTCCTTTTTGTAAATCCTTCGAGGAAACCGACAGAAGTTGACTCTGCTAAGTTCCGTATTACTAATTCCTCGGTTTTCAATTTTTCTCGCAAGCTTCTGTACAAAGAAATTGAGGTCAGATGTTATCTTATTTCAATAAAATAAGTTTTTTCATCTCCCGGTAGTTGTTCACTAGAATTTCGTAAAGATAAATTCCGGAAGACAGATTCACCAAGCTAAAAACAACTGAATAATTGATGGATGTTTTATTAAACTGCTCTCTCTCGTTCTATAAAACTTCTGTCAATTCAAGCCTGTCGTAACTCAATAGTTTTATTGACTATTAAATCCGATTATCTTATACTTTCTGTAGTCAAAAAACATCTATGTTTATTTCGGTTCAAAAATATTATCAATTTTAAGAGCTTTATGAAAAGAATACTGTTATTTGTTTTTCAAGTTTTCTTTTTCGAATTACTCTTCGCTCAAAAACAATTAATTCGATTCGACTCGTACAACTATGAGGAAGGTCTTTCGAATAGTTATGTTACAGCAATTGTTCAGGATAAGCTGGGATTTTTATGGTTCGGGACGAAGGATGGACTTAACAAATTTGATGGGTATAATTTCCAGGCTTTTAAACATAATCCTAAACAAAACAACATTTTACGTGATGATTATATTACATGTCTCGAGTCTAAGCAAGATTCCGTAATTTGGGTAGGTACAGAAAACGGAGGAGTGTGCAAATTTCTTATCGCGAATGAAAAATTTGAATGTTTAACTCAGAATAATTCATTAAATACTGTGGCTCAAAATAGAATTTTGTGCCTCTGGGAGGAAGAATTTAAGGGAGAACATTTGTTGTGGATAGGCACTAACGGAGGAGGGCTTCGCAAATATAACATAAACACAAATCAGTACACCAACTTTACCAGATATTCTTCCAACGAAAATAGTATTAGCTCAAATATTGTCCGCACGATTGGCAGGGATTCTAATGATCTATTGTGGGTCGGTACTGAATTCGGGTTGAATTGTTTTGACTATAGGACAAATTATTGGTCAATCTATTTAAGAGACCCCAAAAAAGCAAATACAATCAGCGATAATACAATTCTAAGCATGCATTTATCTCCCGATGGAATTCGCTGGGTCGGAACAGAGAATGGCCTTATTAAAATCCAGATTAATACCCAGAAAGCAGAAAAAGCGAACAATAAAAATTTGCCAAATATTACAATTAAAAAATTTGGCGAAGATTTCGGCACTCCGAAATTTGTTGGTAATGAAATTAAATCACTTCACGAGGATGCCGAAGGATTTTTGTGGATTGGTACGTTTAACGGATTAAATAAGTTTGATCCTAGAAAAGGTATCACAGTTAACTATTTCGTTCAGGACTTTGCTAATCCATACTCCATTGCAGGTAACATGATTACCTCAATATTTCAAGATAGATCGGGTGTATTATGGTTTGGAACCGGCGGAAATGGTATTTCAAAATTAAATCCTACCGCGCATAATTTCTCTTTATATATGCATATCCCCGGCAGCAGCAATAGCTTGAGTAACCCAAGTTTAAGAGGAATTTTAATTGATGAAGACGATGTATTATGGGTCGGTGGCTATGGAGGGCTGAATAGAATTGACAGACATTCTAACATTTACAAGCATTATTTACCACAGAATTCCGGTTTAACAAGTGATTTAATCTATGCCATTTCCGAAGATACTTTTGACAAAAAGATTCTTTGGATAGGCACTGAGGGAGGAGGTCTATTCAAATTCAACAAATTAAACGGCAGCGCAATTAAATATACTGTGGATGGATATATTAAAGATGCAAAGTCGGGTAAATCTTTAAGTAGTAACTTTGTTTTTGATGTTTATATTGATAGCGCCGGATTAGTGTGGCTGGCAACAAATAACGGATTAAATATATTTAATCCCAAAACCGAAATGTTCAAATATGTTCAGCGTGTAACGGCCGACACGAACAGTTTAAGCAGCAATGGGTTGAGAGCAATCTATGAGGACAACAAAGGAGAGATGTGGATTTCCACAATATCATCTGGGCTTAATCGGTTGAATAAAAAAACAGGTAAAGTTGTTCGTTTTTATAATTCTCTTCAAAACCCAAATTCTTTATCAAATAACAGAGTTAGATGCATCTTTCAAGATTCTGGAGGAATCCTTTGGTTTGGAACGATTGGAGGAGGCTTGATTTATCTAACTCCGGAGAACTACGAGGAGGGTATTTTCAAAAGTTTTACCGCTAGGGACGGTTTATCAAATAATACGGTAGTTGGAATACTCGAGGACGATAGTAGGAATTTGTGGATGAGCACAAACTGGGGTATTTCAAAGCTAAATTACATTGAAAAAGAATTCACAAACTTCGATGTTAACGATGGTTTACAAAGCAATGAATTTAACAGCGCCTCTTATTTTAAAAGCCGAACCGGCGAAATGTTTTTTGGCGGGATCAATGGAATGAATAGTTTTCAACCGGAGAAAATGCAAAAGCGCAATTTCCACCCGCCGGTGAGTATTACAAATTTTCAGCTCTTTTATAAATCCGTACCAATCGGAACAACTGAATACGGACGAATTATATTGAATAAAAGCATTTCGCATACAGAAGAGATAGTTCTGGATTACAGTGATAATATGATCACGTTTGAATTTGCCGCACTCAGTTACTCCGCCCCGGAAAACAATAAATACGCATTCAAGCTCGAAGGCTTCAATGATGATTGGATATACACATCTTCTTCCCGCAGGCTTGCTAATTTTACTCATCTTGATCCCGGTAAATATGTATTTCGTGTAAAAGCTGCAAATGAGTTTGACGTCTGGAACGAAGAAGGAACAGCAATCAAAATTTCGATTGCTCCTCCTCCTTGGAATACGTGGTGGGCTTATCTGGCTTATTTCTTGTTTGCTGCGGGCTCAACACTCGGCATTATACGCTGGAGGATAATGCGGTTAAAAATACTCACCAACCGTTTGGAACATGAGGTAAAAATAAGGACCAGAGAAATTGAAAACCAGAAGAAGAAGATTGAGATACAAGCAGAGAAATTATCCGAACTTGATAAATTGAAATCAAGGTTTTTCGCTAATATTTCGCACGAGTTTCGCACACCGCTTACTTTGATTAAAGGTTCGGTAGAAGATTTAATGAATAATTCCGGAAATGATAAACAAGGTGAATCGCAAAACAATTTGCATCTGGCGTTAAGCAATGTTTCCAAACTAAAAAAACTCATAGACGAGCTTTTGGATCTGTCAAAACTGGAATCTGGGAAAATGAAATTACGGGTTACCGAGATTGATTTGAATATGCTAATTCAACGAACTATCGATGCGTTTCATGCCGAAGCCGAAAGAAGACAAATTCAAATTATTTTCAAACCTGACGCGCAGTCAATTCCTCTTTATGTGGATGTTGATAAATTCGAGAAAGTAATAATAAACTTACTTTCCAATGCAATAAAGTTTTCTTCGAAAGGTAAAAAAATTACGATCACTTGCTTATCGAATTGCATGTGCGAAATTGTTGAAAATGGAACAGGTTGTTTCGTAACTTTAACAATTGCGGATGAAGGTATTGGAATTGAGGAGAAAGCGTTTCCATACATTTTCGACAGATTTTACCAAGCTGATAGTTCTATAACGCGTAAATATGAAGGTAGCGGAATTGGACTTGCTCTGTGCAAGGAATTTGTTGAATTGCACGGCGGAGAAATTTCTGTTGAAAGTAAAGAAGGCATTGGTTCAACATTCACAATTCTTGTTCCTAAAGGATATGCACACTACTCCGACTATGAAATTGTTGGATTTGAACTGAGAGAAAATGAAATTGGGGAAGAGGTACTGGAAACCAATTTAGTTACTGAAGATGAAATTGAGATCCCCCCGGTAACAAAAGGAAAGTATAAAGTGTTGATTGTTGAGGACAATTTTGAACTGCGGAAATACATCGCACAAAAACTTTCTACAATATATTCTGTTAGTACTGCTTCGAACGGTAAAGAAGGCTATGCTGCTGCCATAGAAATTGAACCGCATTTAATTGTAAGCGATATTATGATGCCCGAGATGGATGGTTTGGAAATGACCAAATTTATTAAACAGAATAAAAAGATTTGTACTACTCCTATTATATTATTAACATCGCGGGCTGAATTAGAAGATCGCATTGCAGGCTTTGTGTCTTGCGCAGATGATTATATTACAAAGCCGTTCAGTTTTGACGAGCTTAAAGCCAGAATCCAGAATCTAATTGAGGGAAGAGAATTTATTAAATCTTCCTATTACCGCCGCGTTGTTATTATTGACCCAGATAAGGTTACACTAACTCCTGAAGACAGTAAGTTTATTGAATCTCTAAAAACAATTGTTGAAAATAATATTGCCGATCAGAAATTAAATGTTCAGACACTCGCCGAGAACGTATTTCTTAGCCGAAGGCAGCTAGAACGGAAAATCAATTCCATCACAGGGCAGTCTCCCGCTGAATTCATTCGTCAACTTAGGTTAACGCGATCCAAGCAGCACCTAATTAACGGGAGTTACAACACTGTTGCAGAAACAGCATATTCTGTCGGTTTTGATAACGTTAAATATTTTTCAAGACTGTTCTTTCAGGCTTATTCAAAACATCCAAGTGAACTTCTCCACAAAGAAGATTAAGCAAGTAATATAAAACCTTCCACTTATTGCCTATTAAAAGACTCCTTGTCTTATACATCAAGGTATAATTTTGCGACAACTTAGGTAACCATACACGACATTATGATGCCTTTCTATTGACATAGCTAATTATACGCCGTACTATTGCGCAGAAGCAAAAAAAAAGATGCTATGACCGATCACGATGAAAATATCAAAAATGCATTAATCTGCCCTGTTTGCGGCAGCGCTGAAATTACTCCGGTGCAGCGGAACTGGTGGTTGTATTTAATTCCGGGCGGTAGACAATATGCATGTGATGATTGCGGAAAATCTTTCATTCTTATATTCCACAGATTTCTTTGGTGGGTTTACTAAAAATGCAAATATTTATTAACAAACAAAACCAATAATTAAACGGGAGAAAACATGAAAAAATTATTATTTCTAATCTTAGTACTGAGCGTTGCTGCTTCAAGCATTTATGCTCAAACTTTTACGGAGGCGCCGGAACTATTTTCCGATTCTCTCAAAGGTATTTCCGGAAGCACTTTTCAATGGGGGGATTATGATAACGACGGCGATTTAGATTTGTTCGCCGGCTCTTGGGTTTACCGAAACGATTCAGGTACTTTTTCCAATGATTCAAGTATGTCTCATCCGGGATCAAAATTCGAATTGGGAGATTTTGATAATGACGGCGACCTCGACTTTGTAACTAATGCTTTCGAGAGCCGACCTACCGGTGGAGTTTATCACTTAATAATTTACCGCAATGATGGAAATGTTTTTACTGACATCGGCGCACCGGATCCTGTAGTTGAAGCTGCAACTTTTGATTGGGGCGATTTTGATAACGACGGTGATTTAGACCTCTTAATTTCAGGTTACATCCCTTGGACTGGAAATGTTACAAGGATCTACGAAAATAAAAATGGCGATTTTAATAATTATATCTCTTTGCCAGGGGCTAATGGTTCAGCAACTTGGGGTGATTTCGATAATGACGGAGACCTCGATATTTTGGTAACAGGACAAAAGAAAGATACTTATACCCCCAGAACTTCTGCCGTTTATCGCAATGATAGCGGAGAATTTACAGACATTGGCGCAGGCTTGGAACCTAACTCGGGTAAATCTCTGTGGGGTGATTATGATAACGACGGTGATCTGGATATTCTAACTTCAGGAGATGAACATAATGGGGCGAAAACCAGAGTCTATAAAAATGATGCCGGGACTTTCACAGATATTCAAGCTGATTTTATAGCAATTAAAGACGGAACAATCGAATGGTTAGATTATGACAATGACGGCGATCTTGATATCTTTGAAACGGGTGGTAAAGCGATAGGATATAATTCCGATACATCAATAACGGTAATGTATAAAAATGTTGCCGGAACTTTCACTGTTGATAATACTTTAGCCTTTGCAAATGTAAAATATGCCACAACTACTTGGGGCGATTTTGATGATGACGGAGATTTGGATCTTGTAATGTATGGACTGGTAACACCTACAACAAATTATGCGCGCATGCATATGCTTTATAGGAATGATAGTACAAATCCAAATACTGCACCCACTGTTCCCACGAATCTTTCTGCAAATGCAACCGGAAACAGTGTTGTATTATCGTGGAATGCCTCCACTGATACGGAAACAACAGACGGTAGGGGATTAACTTATAATATTTATATTGGAACCACATCCGGGGGAGTGGACGCCGTTTCTCCAATGGCGGATGTTTCAACCGGTTTCCGTAAAGTTGTAGCAACCGGGAATGTTGATCACAACCTATCATGGAGTTTTGAAGGTTTGAAAAACGGCACACACTATTGGTCAGTGCAAGCAATTGACCCTGGATTTAAGGGATCTGCCTTTGCAGCAGAAGGCAGCTTCGCGTCCGTTGATGATCCACCGGCAGTGCCGTTAGAATTTACTGCCAAATCAGGTAACAGTTCGGTATTATTGAGCTGGAAACCAAATACAGAAACAGACCTCAATTTTTATCAAATTTTCAGGAATTCGGAAGACAACTCAGGTACCGCAGCAATAATTGATACAGCAATGGCAACTGACAGCACTTACGAAGATAAAGGATTGGTCATAGGTCAAACTTACTATTATTGGCTCAATGCAAGTGATAATAACGGTAATGAAAGCGGATTAACTTCAACTGCTTCAGCTGTTCCTAAAGATTTTGAACCACCGGCAAAACCGATAGGTTTATTGGCATACCCATCGGGTAAAGGTGTTAGTTTAATTTGGAATAGTAATGATGAAAATGACTTAGCCCATTATGTTATCTATCGCAGTAAATCTAATTCTGCAGTCGGAGCCGATTCGGTTGGAATAGCAATTTCCGACACAACTTATCAAGATGATGATGTTGAAATTGACTCTCTATATTTTTATTGGATATCAGCTGTTGACGCAAATGGTAATAAAAGCACCCTATCCGATGGTAATGAGGCTGTCCCAGCGGTATTGGGCAGATCTCTATCCTTGGATGGCGATGGGGATTACGTTGATTTCGGAACCGCAAACTCAGATATATTTTACGGTACATTTACTCAAGAAGCGTGGATTAAAACGAGCAGTTCCTCAAGAGGTGAAATCATTGGATGGAGTACAACTTTCGATGACTTTGTTGCGGAATTCAGAATGGTGAGCGGTAAGCTGGAATTTGGAATATTTAAGGACGGTAGTTTTAAGTCTGTTAAGGGAAATAAATATA
>JAHJTX010000385.1 GCA_018829545.1 Bacteroidota bacterium
ATCCTGAAGAGATGAGCGAATTAGATAACCGTTACATTAAAATAAAAGATGAAATTAATGCGATCTGCCAATCCTATGGTATTAAAGCAGCAGCATAATTATCGTTAACATGTTAGTACTAACGACTTTGTAAGAGCCTAAAGTGATTTTAATTACTTTTCGACTCAATATTCCTAATAAATATTTCATCCCTATTGGGATTTATATTTCTTCATCCCAGAGGGATGAAATTATTTTAGAAACAGAAAGAAAAAATAAGAGAAAATGCCGTAGGCATGACATAAAGACAACTCATTTCATTGATAACAAACAACTTCGTGGCAAAAAAAATATCAACAAATTCTAAAGAACCGAACTCTCTTCTGCATAAGTGGTTTCAGTCTCAAAAACTTTGACGCGCAATTGATAGATGTTTGATGGCAGGCTGCATTTTTTAATTTCACCTAAAAAATATTCACACAGATTTTCTGCAGTTGAATGGAATCCGGTGACCACGTGCTTTGAATTCAATGTTTGGAGAGCTTCCAATAATTCTTTATCCTCGGAATGCACCATAAATGAATGATCCAGTTTCTCGATAAGCGGGGCTATTACTTTTTTTACGTCATAATAATCCATCACTATTCCGTTTTCGTCCGGAGTGCCCGCAAGTTCAACTAAAAGTTTGTAGCTGTGCCCGTGAAGATTCTTACATTGCCCTTCGTGAAATTTTAATCTATGTCCCATTTCCCAGCGGAATTCTTTAGCAATTTTTATCATACGCCTCTTAAATTCGGTTCCCAAATATATTTGTGCATCTGCAACTGCATACGCACATTCAAATTATCTTTTAAAATCCATTCTGCGAGTGTTTTCAATTCCAATTTATTGAACACTCCCGAACAGAGAATGCCAGCTTTGCTTTCGAGCTGATGGTTTTTAATTATGGATTTCATCCACTCGTAATCAGTTTCATCGCCGATAACAAATTTTACTTCATCGCCGGTTTTAAGCTGGTCTAAATTACTGTAGAGATTCTTCTCCGCCATTCCGCTCGAAGGAGTTTTGATGTCCATTATAATTTTTACTCTTTTATCCACAGCATCTATCGGCATATTGCCAGCCGTTTCTAGAAGGACTTCAAATCCTTTTTCGCACAACTTTTCCATCAATTCCAAACTTTCCTTTTGGATCAGCGGCTCACCGCCGGTAATCTCAACCAAATTGCAATTATTCTTTTCAACCTCTCGGATGATTTCTTCAATTGATAAATCCTTCCCCTCAAAAAAAGCGTATTCCGTATCGCAATAAGTGCAGCGTAAATTACAATATGTTAATCTTACAAATACGCAAGGTTTACCCGCATGCGAGCTTTCGCCCTGAATGGAATAGAATATTTCGTTAATTTTTAACAGCCTAAAATCCTTTCAAAATATGGTGCAAAAATAATCATATAACCGCTCTTATTAAAGCCTTATTTGACATCAAATTTCAATAATACTATATTTGTGCCCTTGTAAATCATAAAACTTAAGGATTAAAATGGCTCATCATAAGTCGGCAAAGAAAAGAATAAAAACAAACGAGAAGAAACGCATTAATAATCAAGCTGCTTTGTCAAAAATTAGGACACTTGTAAAAAAAGTTCACTCCGAAACGGACAAAGCCCAAGCTGAAGTTACTTTGAAAGAAGCAGTTTCGTTTTTAGATAAAGCGGTTGGCAAAGGTAGAATGCATAAAAACACCGCTGCAAGAAGAAAATCTTCTTTAACAAAATACGTTAACGGCTTAAGCAAAGCTTAATTATTCTCCTGCACAATTATTAAAAAGCAATTCCGATTGGGATTGCTTTATTTTACACTATGTGGAAATTCTTTCAACCCGCTTTTCTTCAAAATCAGATATCCGAAATTGAATCCATCCCCTCTGGCGGTGGAAGGAAGAATTTCACCTGCTGAACATCTCCATTCTTTCGCTTGTTGCGTTCAACCTTTTTCTTAATTAGGATGCTGTGCTCAACAAAAATATCATCCTCAATTGTAGAACCGAATATGTAGCTCGTGCCTTTAATTACAACATTTTTCCCTATTCTAACGGGATGCTCATCGCTGCCGGTAACGTTTACGCTGGATTCTATTCTTGCGTTATCGCCAACTTGAATATCGCCTTTCACAATATCTCCCCAGAGAATTTCCACATTATTGCCGAGGATTAGTTTTTGATTCGGGAAGGTAGAGAGCATTGCGTTTTCCCAAATCGTAACATTTTTACCAAAAATTACATTGCCGTTAATGAAGGCATTTTTCTTTAGAGTAAGATTATAGTTGATTTTTACTCCAGCGCCGATATAAACGCCTTTGCCGATTTTAATTTCAAGCGGCTGCCCATTGGAGTCGAGTTCAATTATATCTTTAACAACATTTTCGTGAATAAAAAAATCTTCCGGGTCTTCAATCTCTATTATGTCTTTAATCTTTTCGTAAATGTTTTCACGCGCAATCTGCTCCATTTGCTTTAGCACGGATTTATTGTTGAACCCCATTAAAACATACTGCTGCTGCGGACATACAGCGCCAACCGTTAAAGCGTTTTGATTAAAAATGGAAATAAGATCGGTAATGTAAATTTCATTCTGCGCATTATTGCTGTTTACCTGTTTAATCAATTTTATAAGATGATTATACTTAAACGCATAAACGCCCGAATTAAACTCGTTATTTTCAATCAGTTCTTTTCTTGAATATGAGTAGACTCGTCCGTTGAAATGAAGCTTATACGGTTCTGTTTCATTGAGCCTAAGAATATCTTTGTGCTCAATAATTTCAATAACTTTTCCTTCATCTTTCCCTGAAGGATTGCCTTCGGAATCGAGAGCTTTTACTCTTACAATTCTACCATAGCTATTTAATTCCGGTTCGCCTTCATATAATCCTGTTAAAACTACCATGTCTGCGCCCGAATTAGCAAAATCAATTTTAAATTCCGCCATGGTTTCTTTATTAATTAAACCCATATCGCCGGGAAGCACATAAACAATTCCATCGTATTTATTTTCTTCTATTGTGTCCAAAGCAACTTGAACTGCATGCCCCGTTCCGTTCTGCTGTTCCTGATAAGCGAATGTTGTATTTGCTCTGTTGCTAATCACATCGATAACGTCAGACGCTTTTATTCCCACAACGACCACGATGTTCATTCCGTTAAGCCCTTCTTTACATGCGTCGTAAACCCTTTCTACTGTTGGCTTTTCCCAAATTTTGTGCAGCATTTTTGATGTATTCGATTTTATTCTTTTACCATGACCGGCGGCTAATATTATTGCCGTTTCCTTTAATGAATACTCAAAATTATTTTCGAACAACTGAATTTTTCCTAAAACCAAATCTTTCTCGTTTTCCATCATCGCTCCGAAGTCAAGAATTCATAATTTTTATTGATTGAAATTTACAAATTATCGGCGGCATATTTTTCTTTTTTTAAGCAGAATGAACTAAATTTGACGGTAATCAAATTCTAAATTATGAAAAACATAAAAGTTCTTGCAGCAACTTTGCTATTCATTTTATCAGCGGATTATTTTGCGCAGGATAAAAATTTTGGCGCCGGAATTATGCTCGGCGAGCCAGCCGGTTTTAGCGGAAAATATTGGCTCAACGAAACCGAGTCAATTAATTTTGGAATCGGTGCTGCGCTGTTTAAAACAAATAAGAGTTTTTCTCTTCACGTAGATTTAATTCAAAATTTGTGCGGACTATTCGAATCGCCTTATACGAATCAATTCTATTATGGTTTTGGATTGCGACTTCACATGAACAGTAAAAACCGCGGCGGAGTTGGCGTCCGAGGTGTTGGAGGTCTCTCAATGTTTTTAGACAAGCTTCCGGTTGATCTATTTGCAGAACTCGCTCCGGTATTTACGCTGTTGCCGGATACATCGCTGGAATTTGATTTATCACTCGGCGGACGTTATTACTTCGATAAATTCCCGATTGAATTTTAGTGCATTGCGCCGTGAAGAAACTTTTTCGTTCAGAAATAATTTAGATAGAATTTTTAGAAGCACGTTTACAACAATCTTATAAATCAGTATTATTATTTACAGATTTTATTTTATTATAATCACATCATAATTCATAAAATGAGGAATAATATGAAAGAAAAGCTTGCCTTACTTTTACTGCTTTTATTATCTGCAGCCCTTTTGTTTGCGCAGGGAAGAAAAATTGAATTTGTAGAATACGACCTCGATAATGGTCTGCATGTTATTCTGCATGAAGATCATTCAACGCCAATTGTAGCTGTAACAGTATTTTATCATGTCGGATCAAAAAATGAACATCCCGAAAGAACCGGATTCGCTCACTTCTTCGAGCATTTAATGTTCGAAGGTTCCGAATACATTACGCGCGGCGATTATGATAAAATTGTTATGGACAATGGCGGCACATTAAACGCAACAACCGATTTCGACAGAACTTATTATTATGAGATTCTGCCTTCAAATCTTCTTGAACTTGGTCTTTGGCTTGAAAGCGAAAGGATGCTTCATCTTAAAATTGACAGCGCCGGCGTTGAGACTCAAAGAAAAGTAGTAAAAGAGGAAAGAAAACAGAGGCTGGATAATCAGCCTTACGGAAGCGTACTTGAAGAAACTTTCAAAAGAGCTTATAAAGAGCATCCGTATAATTGGACTCCGATTGGTTCTGCGCAGTACATCGATTTGGCAACTTATTCCGAGTTCATGGATTTTTACAAACAGTATTATGTTCCGGAGAACACAGTTCTTTCTATCGCCGGCGATATTGATATTGATTATGCAAAGGAATTAGTGGAAAAATATTTCGCTGATATTTCAAACGGGAAAGCGGCAATAGTAAGACCGGACAAAGTGGAGCCCGTTCAAACTACAGAAATCCGGGACATAGTTTATGATAACATTCAACTTCCTTTAGTTCTGCATGCTTATCATATTCCAAAGAAAAGCTCTGATGATACCTATGCGCTTGATATGCTTACAACGCTATTGTCTTCGGGACAAAGTTCGCGAATATACAAAGAGCTTGTAGATAATCAGCAAAAAGCGCTGCAGGCTGGTTCGTTCCCGCTAACACTGGAAGAACCGGGATTATTTCTAGCTTATGCTATTTGCAATGTCGGCGTGAGTGCAGAAGATCTTGAAGCATCTCTTCAGGCGGAACTTGACCGGGTAAAGAATGAAATTATTTCCGACAAAGAATTCGAGAAACTACAGAATCAAATTGAGAATCAATTTGTTAGCAGCAACTCAACCGTTGCGGGCATCGCCGGAAGTTTATCTGATTATTATGTCTATTACGGCAACACCGATTTGATAAACACCGAAATTGAAAAATACATGTCGGTTAAAAAGGAAGATATAAAGCGAGTCGCAAATCAGTACTTAAACAAAGAGAACAGAGTTGTGCTGTACTATCTGCCCAAAAGCGATAAAAAGTAAATCAATTAGAGAATGAAACCGGAGAAAATAAAATGAAAAAAATATTTGTTATGATTATACTGCTTCTCTTTGCCGGCTATTTATTCGCTCAGGTAGATAGAAGCAAAATGCCAGAACCAGCGCCAGCGCCCGAAATTCAGCTTGGCGATTACGAATCCTTCCAACTGGATAACGGTTTGAAAGTATTTGTGGTTGAAAACAACAAACTTCCGAGAGTCGCTTTTTCATTGGTTATTGATAGAGACCCGATTCTCGAAGGCGGGCAAGTAGGCTATATTTCTGCCGCCGGACAGTTAATGCGGCGCGGAACGAAAAACAGAACAAAAGATCAGCTTGATGAAGAAATTGATTTTATGGGAGCGATGTTAAATACATCTTCAACTAGCATATTCGGAATGTCGTTAAAAAAACACACTCCAAAACTTCTTGAATTAATGTCAGACGTTTTGCTTAATCCCGATTTTAAGCAGGAAGAACTCGATAAAATTGTAAAGCAAACTCTTTCCGGCTTAAAAGCAGAGAAGGATGATCCAAGTTCAATAATGCGTAATATTAGGAAGGCTCTTGTTTACGGCAAAGATCATCCTTACGGCGAATTGCAGACAGAGACAACAGTTGAAGCAATTACTTTGGAGAAGTGTAAAGAATATTATCAAACTTATTTTAAGCCAAACACCTCTTACCTTGCCGTCGTTGGAGATATAACGCTTGGCGAAGCAAAGGATTTAGTAAAAAAATATTTCGGCGAATGGCAAAAGGGCGATGTGCCAACATTTAAGTACAAAAAAGTAAACGCTCCATTAGTTAGAAAAGTTTCGGTTGTAGATAGACCTCAGTCAGTTCAATCTGTTATCAACATATCTTATCCTATTGATTTAATTATTGGCAGCCCCGATGATATTAAAGTTTCTTTGCTGAATAAAATTTTAGGCGGCGGTTCCACCGGTCGATTCTTTCTAAATTTACGCGAAGATAAAGGATATACTTACGGCGCTTATTCATCGATGGCTTCAGACAGGCTGGTTGGTCATTTTACCGCTTCATGTGAAGCCAGCAATTCGGTTACAGACAGCGCTGTCACCGAATTTCTTGTAGAGATGAAAAAGATTATCTCTGAAAAAGTTACCGACACAGAATTGCAAGCGGCTAAAAACTTTTTGACCGGAAGTTTCTCGAGATCGCTCGAACAGCCGCAGACAATTGCAAGTTTTGCGCTTAACATTGAACGATTCAATCTTCCAAAAGATTATTACAAAAAATATTTGATGAACCTTAGCGTTGTTACTGTTGACGATATTAATGAGATGGCTAATAAATATATCAAGCCAAATAAGGCTAATATTATTGTTGTCGGCAACGGTGAAGAAATTGAAAAAGGACTTGAAAAATTCAGCGTTAGCGGCAAAGTAAATTATTACGATATGTACGGTGAAAAATACGATCCTTCATTAAAGAAATTGCCCGAAGGTGTAACTGCCGAAGCAATCATGGAAAACTACATCACAGCTATCGGTGGAAGAGAAAACATTTTGAAGGTGAAAGACAAGAGTACAACCATGAAAGGAAGCATTCAGGGAATGAATATTGTTTTGGATATTTATCAAAAAGCTCCGAATAAATATTACCAAAAATTTGACGCCGGAATGATGAAACAAGAAACTGTTTTCGATGGCGAAAAAGGAAAAGCATCCGGCATGGGACAGGAAACTTTGCTTGAAGGCGATAAATTATTGGAAATGAAAATTCAAGCGGAAATGAATGCATTTCTTGATTACGACAAACTTGGCGTAAAACTCGAATTGACAGGTGTGGAAGCAGTTGATGGAAAAGATGCATATAAAATAACACTCACTCTGCCCAACGACAAAAAGTGGTTTCAATTTTATGATCAAGAAAGCGGTTTCTTAATAAAGCAGACTTTGACGGTTGATACACCGCAAGGCTCATTTAATCAGACGTTAACATTTGGAGATTATAAAGACGTTGGCGGCGTAAAATATCCTCATAAATTGTCGCAGTCTTTCGGTCCGCAGTCTATTGAATTGGAAGTTGCATCGATTGAAATCAACAAAGATTTGAGCGATCAACTATTTGTTGTAAAATAAGTTTAGTGAGGTTGTCTTAAAATTTTAGGACAACCTCTTTTTAAAAGGTTAAATATGGAAAAATCCAATTACTCGGTTATTGTGTTCGATTTGGGAAATGTTCTTATCCCTTTCAATTATGATCTTTTTTTAGATAAGATCAATAAAATTGAAAGCGGGTTGGGCGATAGGTTTTCACAAAAATACAAAGAGAATTATTCCGTCCATCAGAAATTTGAAAGATGGAAATTATCTACAAAAGAATTTCTTGAAATAATGCTTGAATGGCTTGAACACAAAGTTACTGCCGAAGAATTCTGCGTAATGTTTTCGGACATTTTTACCGTGAACGAAAAGACGGCTGCGCTTCTGCCGGTTTTAAAAGAAAATTATAAACTGGTTCTTCTCTCCAATACAAATGATATTCATCAGCGCTATGGCTGGGAGCATTACGATTTCTTAAAACATTTCGATAAAATTGTGACGTCGCATTCTGCTGGTTCAATTAAGCCGGAGCCAAAAATCTACAAAACCGTTGAAGCATTCACTAACCGTCCTGCGAGTGAGCATATATTCATTGATGATGTTGAGGAATATGCTCAAGGTGCAAAGAATATGGGTTGGGACGCAATTCAATTTAAGGGTTATGATGATTTAGTGATTGAATTAAAAAAGCGGAAAATACTCCTCAATCATTTGTGATCCACTCTTTCCAGATTTGCTCTTCAACTCCAAGAGTTACTTGATTGCCGTTTCTAACAAGCGGCGTTTTGAAAAGCAGCGCATCTTCCAATAATTCTGCTTCCACATTGTATTTCATATACTGAAGGTTTCTCTTTTTGAATTGCCTGCCCTCTTTATCCAGCAGTTCATCAATACTAAAAACTCTTTTAATATTTTCAAGTTCGCCGGGACTTATTCCCTTTTCGGATAAATCACGATAATGAAATTTAATCCCTCTCTCTTTAAAAAATCTTTCCGCTTTTTTTGTGCCGTTACACTTCTTTGTCCCAAAAATTTGAATGTTCATTTCTCTTCCTCCTTTCCTTCTGTTGCCAATCTTTATAAACTTTACAACTTGACGAACTTTACAACTTTATAAACTTTACAACTTGATAAACTTTAGTTTACGTCTTCATCGTTGGCGCTTACTTGTATCTTTCTCTTTACTTTATCGTGAGCCTCATCTACAACCCACAAAGCATTAGCGTGAAGAGAATCTGCGCCAAGGAAAAACACATCCTCTTTTCCCTTACTAATTTTTTTAATGATTACTGAAGCAGTTTCGTTTTTATCAATTTTGTTCACGACGCTTATAAGAGCTTCGTTGACAGAAGATTTGAATTTAAGCTCCTCAACGGAGATGGCGTTCATTATCCAATAGATTTGAACGGCGATTAATCCCACTACTGCAATCGCCATGAATACAACAGTTGTTTTTAGTTTTCTTTCCTTCATGACTGCAAATTTAAGTGTTCCGCATAACTATTTCCTGTATTTAACATTTTTTAACAAATTTTAAAGTCTTTTTAACAAATTCTTACGAGAAACTCTATTATTTTCTACGTTAAAAGAATTAACTTTTTCACAAATAAACGGGAGATACAATGAAACAATTTAGATCGTCAATTCTTCTCACGGTAGCGTTCATGCTTTTTATCGCCGCATCTTCTTTTTCGCAAACAGAAAAAAAGGAACTGAGCGATAAGTTGGATAAAATTAAAGGAGATGTAACAAAAATTACTATCGAAAACAGTGATGGTCATGTTTCGTTTACAGGAGAAGAAGCCTCATTTCTATTCAAGAAGTTAAAGCGTTCAGACAAAATGAAGAGTGTTCAATTCTTCGGCAATCACGGCGGCGATAAAAATGTTTTTATGATTAAGAAAGACCAAGCCGTTTCTGATTTCGTTTGGCATTCATCTGATGACGAAAACGGAAAAAAAAATCGAGAAGAAATTAGATCTTGTTGTTGAAGATGGAATTCAAAAGCTAACCGTTACGATTACAGAAGACGGTAAAGAGAATGTCGAAACTTTTGAAGGCGATGAAGTTGATCAATATTTTGAAAGAGATGGCGTTCACAGATTTAAAGTAAAAGACGGAGATAAAAAACACATGTTAATGTTCCTGAGCGAAGATGGCAACGAATTTGAATTCGGCGGTGAGAAAAACATTGATGTAAAAGTAGAAGTGAGCGATAAAGGCGGTGAGAAAAAAGTTACGGTTACAAAAACCGTTGATGGTAAAGTTGTTGTTGAAGAATATGTTGGAGAAAAAGCTGATGAGTTTATGGAGAAACATGATAATAAAAAGTTTAATGTGAAGGTAAAAAAGATAGGTCATCACAATGGAAGTTTGATCGTAGTAGATGAGGATAATCTCGATTTAGATATTGACATTGACTGCGACGATGATGAAATGATATGGGTTACTTCGGGTGATACAAACAAAATTATGAAGAAGAAATTAGTGAAAGTGACTGAAGAAGATGGAGTTAAAAAAGTTACGGTTACGACTACAGAAAACGGTGAGAAAAAAGTTGAGACTTACGAGGGCGAAAAGGCTGAACAATTTCTAAAAGAACTTGAAGAAAAAGATTCTGCGGATGGAGATAGCGGAAAAAAGATTAAAAAGAAAATCATAAAAAAAATTAAATAGGACGGCGGGGAGTAAATCTGCGACTTTCTATTTACGCTTATCCCGAAGAAATTACTTCGGGATAAGACCCTAAAAACATTCTCCTATTAATTCTCAACCAAACTCGAATTTGCCTCAACAGCATTAAACAAAATTTTATTACCTGCGATAAGAGCATTTAATTTTTCTCTCTGTGCAGAAATAAATGGGGGAATTGAAGCAAGGTTTTCACCGGAATATGGTTTCTCATCAGAAATCTGAAGACAATAATCCATACCTTTTTCTAAATTTTCTTTAAATATTCTCAAGTATGTAACTCCTTGCACATCAAGAGTCATCGTTCCAATTAGACTTTCAAAATAGTTCACATATAATTCAACCTCTTGGCAAAACATGTGCGGCCTTTCATCGGGAACAAGAGATTTGCCCCTTCCATAAATGTGATCGACCATTTCTTGGAGTGAGTACTCCCTTTTGAACCAGAAAATGTTTGGTCCCGGACAAATTGCTTGCGGTGAATTTTTCTTTTTATTTATCCCAATTGCAATTGAAGTTCCATTGCCGAGATGCTCGCACAAACAAATTTTTTCAAACACCCTATTCTTTAGCCGCTGCTTATCCTCTTCAGTAATTTGCATTTTTGAGATTTCATCAATTTTTTGAGTTTGGTATTGCGTTGATGCGGTGCAGATTGGCTTCTCAGAAAATTGTTTGTCGGTAACTAAAAATCCCTTTGGGCACGGTGAGCCGGGCTTATCAGTTTGAGATTTCATTTTAGTCCATAACTCGGAACCGCAATTTCTGAGATTATTAAACGGAACACCAAGCGGCGATGCATTGCTTAAATATAGATCCTCTTTCTTTGCGTTCTTTAAAATTTCCAATGTTTCTTTATCAACGCTGGTAGCCTCCGGAACCAATAGAAAAGGGCTTCCCCAGCCGGTTGCATCACAGCCAAAATCTTCAGTTAATCTTTTAGCTTCTCCGTTTGTTCCAATTCCACCCTGAACCGTTATTAAGGGTTCATTGCTTGAAGCAGATTCCGGATATTGCCAGCCCATATTTTCATAAAATTTTAGGATTAAGGGCTGCAGTTGTTTTGTCAACTGATCTTTCTTCTCTTTGAATTCATGCAATAAAGATGGAAGTAAATGACCCTGCGATGCAAACGCATGTCCCCCGCAATTTAAGCCGGATTCAATTCTAAATTCGCTGACTTCAATACCTTTATTCGCTAAAAATTTTCCTTGAATTAATGCAGATCGAAAATCGCTTACTTTTACAGTAATTTTCTTTTTTAATTCTCCGGTCTTATCCCTGTAAAAATCGCTGTATTCCGAAACGTGACTAAAAAGAGTCCGGTTTAAACCAGCAGAAAAAATTACGGAAGAATCCAAATTGCTTTGCGCAAATCCGCGTAACGCAGCCTTTGCATCGTTGTATTTGTCGCTTAACGCTTTTCCAAAAGAGTCAAAATTAATTTTGTCAATCTTCACCATTATGTTCACATCAATAGAACCAGGACGCATTAGTTTTGTTAAGTCTGTTGCCAGCTTTTTTTTATCGAACTCATTTTTGATTTGGAGTAATTTATTATAAGCATGTTTTAGCGGACTGGTTTCAGGCAGCATCTGAAAATATTTGCTCTTATTATTATTCTGAAAGAAAGGCTGGCTTTTTATTTCTTCCATTTTTAGGTGAACGATTTTTTGCACAAGGTTTAGATAAGCGGTGATTCTTTTTGCCCTGCTGTCATGCTCTTTGTGCGGGATTTCATCAAATTCAAAATTGAATTTTTCCGAATAGAATTTTCTGATCTTTTCAATTAATACGTCATCAACGATCGAAATTACTGATGAAATACCGAACGGCGCAACGCGGATCGGCGTGTCTATTGAAAATCCGGTGCCCATAACCGGTATGTGAAATAAATGATATATGTTTTGCATTGTGACTCTTTTCTTTATCAGTACTCGTTAAATTTCGGAGAATGTTGACTTAGCAACGGAATGGTGAAATAGTTTATGTGCCAAAGTTAACTACTATTAGAACACTTTACAATTTACTTTTTCGATATCAATGAAAGTCATTAAAATCGTGGAAAAAAAACTCTTGGATTATAGTCTTCAGTGGGAAAGATGCGGAGTAATTTAGAAAAGTAAAAAGTGATAACCCATTGGCCGAACTGAAGCATAAAATGCCGATGACCATAGAGTTGTTCAAACCCTTCAATGCGTTTCTGATTGGTAATGAAAAGTATAAAAGTTTTTGTATAATTAGGACAGCATTAAATATCTTTGTTAAATATTTTTATTAATTAAGGGCATTGATGTGAGGAACATTTGCCTCCTTTAAGGATAAACGAACAAGAAACACGTTATTCGCTAATCGATCCACAGCTAAAAAAGCCAGGTGGAATCTTTCCGATAGAACCCAAGCCGGGCTTGAAATACCCATTAATAATTATGACAAGATTTTAGTAACCGGATTTACTGACTATTGTCTTTATAGATCAGATGGGGATGTTCTGGCGGTTGTTGAAGCGAAACGAACAAGCCGAGACGCGCGTGTTGGAAAAGAGCAAGCTCTTGAATACGTAACTGAAATTCAAACCAAACAATCATTTCGCCCTTTCATATTCCTTGCTAACGGAGATGATATTTTCTTTTGGGATAGTGAGCATTCAGCCGAAAGGCATGTGGCTGGATTCTTCTCGAAAGAAAATCTTGAAAGATTATTGCATCTCAAAAGAAACCGTATACCGCTAAACACAGTTCTGATAAAAGAATCAATTGTTAATAGAAGTTATCAGACTGAAGCCATCAGAAGAATAGCTGAAACATTTGAAGTAAAAAAGAAACGTAAAGCTTTGCTTGTTATGGCTACTGGCACTGGAAAGACCAGAACTGCAATGGCATTGATTGACGTTCTTCTCCGAGCTAATTATGCACAGAAAATTTTATTCCTTGCCGATAGAGATAGTCTTGTTGAACAAGCATTAACAGATGGTTTTAAAGCTCATCTACCTCACGAAGCTCGTGGGAGAATTAGATCATTTGATATACCAGGAGAAGCAAGAGTTTTCGTTTCAACTCTCCAAACCTTAGAGATATGTTACAATAAATTTACGCCCGCTGATTTTGATATGATCATTGCTGATCAATGTCATCGTTCCATATACAATAAATTTACAGATGTACTTGCTTACTTTGATGCTATTCAAATTGGTCTTACTGCAACTCCCGCCGAAATGATTGAACGAGATACTTTTAGGTTTTTTGATTGCGATGGCAAGACGCCTA
>JAHJTX010000386.1 GCA_018829545.1 Bacteroidota bacterium
GTGAAGGACGGCTTTTAAATTCTAATTTGTCGGGTCCGGCATCATCCATCCCTCTATTTCGTAAATTATATCCATACAATGAATCAGGATAATCAATAAGCCAAGGGTCTTTGAATTGAATTAAACCTTCACTTGAGGAAGTATTCTCATTACTATTTATAACTGATACTCCAGAATATGTATATTCAAACTGTGATGTTAAAGTTTGCATACTAGGGTCTATTGTGAACGTATGATGATTGGTAACATCTACCTCATCATCTTCGTAATTAACTGTCCATTTTTTATATTTTTCATTAGGGCTAGATAATAAAACTTGTGAACCTCCTAATACTTTCGTTTCATCTTCTATATATGGAAAACTAAATGGTACCCCATGATTCTCAAATTGAACACCATTCCATTCACCAATAAAATCGTCTATTAATGCATTATTTTTTCTGCGTTGATCCACCATTACATCACTTGAAATTAAAGACGGTTTATATAGTGCAATCATTTCATTCATTCTATCAAATTGCCCGGGGGTAAATTCAGTTCTGCAATTTGTATATCCCATATAATTATGAACCGGGTCTTTTCCATCCTTTGTCGGGCATGTATCTAAGTTTTCGTTACAAGTCCATTTATCATCTCCATCATCTTGATATGGCGTATCATCAACATCGTCTCCTGGTTCGGCACAACCATTATTAAATGTATGGTCTAAGCCTAAATAATGTCCTACCTCATGAATGTCTGTTTTTTTTGTACCATTGGATTGACCATAGAAGTATGTTGATAACATAACAACACCATGATGATAACTGCTTTCACTAATTTGATCAGGTGTATAAGAATACCCTGTAACAAAGGAACCATCAGTATCCGTGTATATGTTAAAAACTGAGTAAAAGTTTAATATTTTCTTTGGATTAATTGCTAGAGTATTTTTCATTGTACTCCTATAATCCCAACTGGAGGTCCATTGGTCATTTTCAGTACTATCTATACTAAAGAGTTTAAACTGAAAATGTGATTCTTCATATGCGTTATTTAGTTTCACTATTTCATCTTCAACTGTCTGTTTACTTAAAAGACCATCGCCATTCGCTTTATGAACAATATGAAAAGCTACTGGAATAGTTATATCAACGGCAACAGCTATTTTGCCCAACTGATAAAAATTATTTAATTGGTTATTTATCGCTTCTAATTGTGATGGTGTATGAGCTTCTGTTCCGCAAATCGCGTTTTGGGCTTCAATTTTATTTACTGCTAAAATAAAAACTGCAAGTAAAATCAAAATAATATTTAATCTTAATTTTGATAAATATTTCATAATAATTGATTCCTATAATTTGTTGTAAAATAATTTGATTTATAATTAAGTTTAAAACAACAAATAAAAAGGCTATCCCTTTTAGGGATATATGATGAACCGATTTATTTGTTGCTTGTTGGGTAGAGTTGGTGCGAACATCTCTACCCATTTTCAACATTTTGGAGGTGAATGATTATTAATTTTCATTATTTTATCGCTTTCCTAAAAGCAATATACCTTCGCTTCCATTACTTCCAGAAATTGCTACAATATTATCCTTCATTGAAATATTTCCATAACCATGGTTACAATTGACAGGTTGTTGTTCACGCCAAGTTGTTCCATTAAAATGAAATACAATGCCACATGCTCCAACAATAAATATATCATTCAATCCATTACCTAATATTTCTGAAGCATAATAGGGGGTAAGATTGTATAAGTCAGCGTTCCAAGCACTATTTTGTAAAAAGTTCTTTTTATATATGCCCGAACCAACAACATAATATTTTCTGTTGGGTATAAACCATACACTACTAAGAGACCAGCCAATCGGTTCTGACGATAAAGATTCTATTTTATTGTTTTCTATCTTAACTATTGCTCTTTCTTTACTATGAGCTATATGTGAAGCAACAGCTATAATCTCCCACTTATTAGTTTTATAATTATAGTTTCCATGAATGTCATAAAAATTTAATTCTGTTCCACTTTCTATCTTCTCCCATCCGGTTCCCGAAGGGCTGCCGTCATAATGAGCAATATTTCCGTTATTGCCCACTACATAAAAATCTTTACTCGATGTACCCCACATGGCGTTAACTGAAGCCGGTATGCATTCAATATTTTTTTGTTCTCCATTTTCTAAATATGTTATTTGTGAACCACTTGCTATTGCAACTATACCATTGTTAAAACTAAATACTGCGCTTGCCGGATAAGGCGCTTTATGATTTTGATTACAAAAAGTGTAGAAATAAATTTTTTTC
Organism: Bacteroidota bacterium; assembly: GCA_018829545.1. GTDB lineage: Bacteria > Bacteroidota > Ignavibacteria > Ignavibacteriales > Melioribacteraceae > JAHJTX01. The sequence continues at coordinate 2,293 of JAHJTX010000386.1, forward strand.
AATTCCCACTCATCGCCATCCCAATGAACAGCATTATATGGTTGCACCCAAACACCGTTGCTGTCAAATCGGTCGGTTTCCGCTGTGTGTATTTCCCCTACAGCCCAGATGTTGTTTTCATCAATAATCGCAACATCGTATAAGGCGCTGCTGCCGCCTTGCCCGCCAAAAGTAAAGGTTTCCCAGCTAAAATTGTGGCTGGTAGTATCCATAGTTACGGCTTCAGCCATTGCAGTAAACCCGCCTAATTTTGCTTTGTAGTTGTAAGTTTTGGAGGGTAAAAGACCCTCGTCAAAAAATAGTGTGTCAGCTTTATCCATTGTAAAAGCGGTTAGGTATTCGTTATTCCTATAAA
>JAHJTX010000387.1 GCA_018829545.1 Bacteroidota bacterium
AAGCTAAAGAAGAAGCAAAAGAAGAAGCTAAAAAAGAAACTAAAGCAGAAGCTAAGGCAGAAGCTAAAGAAGAGGCTAAAATAGAAGCTAAAGTAGAAGCTAAAGTAGAAGCTAAATCAGAAGCTAAAGAAGAAACTAAAATAGAAGCTAAAGAAGAAACTAAAGAAGAAGCAAAGGCAGAAGCTAAAGTAGAAGTAAAAGAAAAAGCTAAAGCTGAAACTAAAGCGAAAGCAAAAGCGAAAGTAGAATCTAAAGCTGAAACTTTAGAAAAAGAAAAAACAGAAGAAAATCCTGTAGAAGAAAAATAATTGCAGGTTCTAAATTATAGGGCTGTTTTAATTTGCTAGTTTATTTAATTTAGCAGTTACGCAGCCCTTCTTTAATTTAAAGGAAAGGATTTTTTGGTGTCTTCAAAAGTTGCATTTCATACATTAGGTTGTAAACTTAACTTTACTGAAACCTCTACAATTGGCAGTCAGTTTTTGGAAAGAGGATTTCGAATTGTTGATTTTAAGGATCAAGCGGATATTTATGTTATAAATACTTGCACGGTTACCTACAACGCAGACAAAGAATGCAGACAGGTAGTTAGGAGAGCGCTGCGTCAAAATCCTAACGCCTTTGTTGCAGTCACCGGATGCTATGCGCAGCTAAAGCCAGATGAAATTTCATCAATTGATGGCGTAGATGCGGTTCTGGGAAGCAACGAAAAATTCAAAATATTTTCACTATTCAGTGATTTCAGCAAGCAGGAGCTTTCGTGCATTCATGTTACTCCAACAGAAGATTTGGATTCGTTCAATTCATCATTTTCATCGGAGAACTCAACGCGCACCAGGGCATTCTTCAAAATTCAGGATGGCTGCGATTATACTTGCACATTTTGCACAATTCCGCTCGCCAGAGGAAAAAGCCGAAGCCTTAATCCGGATGAGCTTCATGCCCAATTTTTGCAAATGATTGAATCCGGCTATAAAGAAATAATTTTAACCGGCGTGAATGTCGGTGATTACGGAAAAAGATTTCAGACAGATCTTCATAATGTTTTAACGAAAATTGTTTCCAGCGATGGAGATTTTAGAATCCGCATAAGTTCGATTGAACCCAATTTATTGACTGATGACATATTAAAGCTGACGCGTGATTCGGAAAAGATGTGCAATCATTTTCATATTCCCCTTCAAAGCGGAAGCGGCAGAATATTGGGGATGATGCAAAGAAGATATTCAAAAGATCATTTTGAAAATCTAATTAATAAGGCAAATGAGATGATACCGGATTTGGGAATTGGAATTGATGTTATTGTCGGTTTCCCGGGAGAATCCGAAGAGGATTTTTTAGAGACCTACAATTTCTTAAATAGCCTGCAATTCTCATATCTTCACGTTTTTACTTATTCCGAGCGTTCGAATACAAAAGCAATACTAATGCCGGATTCAGTTGAAATTGTTGAGCGAAAAAGAAGAAATAATATGCTCAGAATTTTGAGTGATAAGAAAAAGAATTATTTTTGTAATCAAACGCTCAACAAAAATGAAAGAGTTTTGTTCGAGCACGAAAATCATGACGGATTTATGTATGGCTGGACTTCGAATTATGTACGCACAAAAAGTATTTTTGACGAGTCTCGGATAAATCAATTTTCTAACATTCAACTAAAGGCAGTGGATGGTAATTTTTGTACTATAATTGAAAAACAAGAGCAGTTTAACAATGTCGGATAATCACATGAAAAAATTATCATTTATTATTCTCTTTTTATTTTCTTGTCTTAATGCGCAAGAAAAACTTACTGGCAGCTATATGGAATTGAGCCATCATTTTTCGAACTTCGAAATTACTATGCAGCCGCCTGACATTTCCGAATACAATCGGTTAAAGAAAAAACCGGGAATGGCAATTTTATATTCCATGATTTTACCCGGTATGGGAGAGTTATATGCGGGTGACTATGGCTGGGCTCAATATTTAACTATTACGGACGGAGTAATTTGGGGCACTCTTTTTGGATTTAACATTTATGGCAGTTTTCAAAGAGATAATTACAAAGCATTTGCAAGCTCTAAAGCAGGGGTTTTTATTGGAGGCAAAGACGAAAAGTTTTTTGCCGATTTGGGTAATTATACCCACGTCGCTGAGTTTAACCGAGAAGCAGAGTTGGAAAGAAATTTTATCGAAATCTACAATGAGAATACTCACAAGTGGAATTGGAAATCTCAAACGGACAGAAAAGAATACAGAAAAATGTGGAAATCCAGTGAAACAGCTTTCAATAATATTAGATTCTCTGCGGGCGCTTTAATTCTGAATAGAATTGTTAGCGTAATTAATGCTGTTCGCTTGGTATCAAAGCACAACAAAAATTTGAAAGAAGAGTTGAGCTGGAATATGTACTTTGGTGTAAATTCAAATGCAACTCTGCCGACGAGTTTTACAATGAATTTTACTCATTCGTTTTAGTATGTATTCAATGTTATTATCCTAGTCATAGTCCTTGTCATAGTCTTAGTCCTTGTCGGATACGCCTCAATTTTCTTAATCGTACTCTTACTCTTACTCGAACAAAATTAGAGTACCCAGATTATGATTAAGATTAAGATTAAGATCAGGATTAAGATGAAGGGAGATATATTTATACTTGTCATCATCAAAAAAATATTTCAATTTGCATAATTATGGACAATAATTTCATGCTATTAATTCTAAATCTTTATCCTAGTTCTGATCTTAGTCCTTGTCGGATGCGCCTCA
>JAHJTX010000388.1 GCA_018829545.1 Bacteroidota bacterium
ATTTGATGATTACCGGAAGGTTTATAGCCTTCATCAACTGAATTTATCAACTCTCCCTTTACGTCGTAAATTTTAATTTTAACATAATCTGGTTCACTTAGCTGATATTCAATTGTGGTTTCCGGATTGAAGGGATTAGGATAATTCTGCATAAGTTTGAAATTTCTGACAGGAGCAATATTGCCCTTTGTACTTGTAACCACACCAGTATTAAGTATCTCATATCTATAATTATTAAATGCCGGATAATCATATATGGCGTATGAACACTCAAGAACATTATCATTATCGGCATCCCATATTACCGGAGAGGTATAAAAAGAATTTTCCGAGTTCTTTTCAAGGAGAACAGTTCCTGTTGTTATATCGAATATTTTTATTGATTGTCTGTAAGGCTCCGCTGTTCCGTAATAAGCAACGATGTAAAATTCCACAATTCCATCACCGGTAAGATCGTATCCGGTTGAATAAATGTTATTTCCAGCAAGTTGCTCTGCGGCATTAAAGGAATAAGAGTACTCAACAACAGAATTATATCCTTTTTCCATAATTAAAATTTCCGTCCAACTAATTGTATAGAATCTGTATTCGGGAATATTCCCATCATATTTTATCTCTATCCATCCAGCCGCGTCCGTGGAGGGAACACTTTTAGTGGTCCATTCAGCAGACCATTGAGCGTTTATAAAAGAAAGTGAAACAAAAAATGTAATGAAAAAAAGTTTTAAGTAAAGTCTCATGATTTCTCCAAAAATTATCAGATAAATTCGCAATTATGGTGCCAACATTGGTTAGGAGGCTAAGGTGTTCTAATTTAATGATTTAAGATAATTAATACTGACCCGATATGCCTGGAATATTATTAATTTTGCCTGAATTGAATTTTGCAGGCATTTTTTACTATGTTAATAGCGTAATAATTCGTTAGCATTACTTACAATATGTTAGGAGGTATAAAATGAATTTAATTGAAAAAATGAACTCTTTCAAAGCCGGATGGGTTGATGTTGGATTTGTAAAAGTCGCAGTGTTCGCAGCAACGTTGTTAATCGCAAAATTGTGGGAGCCTATTCTTAGTCTTGATTGGTATTGGTATTTGATCATCTGGATCATAGCCGCAATAAAACCGTTTGTCTCTTTTGTTAAATGGTGGCGGGAAGTAAGCAGTAATTGATTTAACTCAAAAAGCATCATCGCCAATTAAAAATATACGGCGGAATCAGCAAAAGAAGGCTGAGAACGAAAAATATTAGTTGCAGCGGCAGCATCCATCTTGCCCATTTTTCCCAAGGAATTTCTGCTAATGACAAAACGCCCATTGTAATTGCGGATGTCGGAATTATCATGTTTGTAAATCCGTCTCCAAATTGAAAGGCAAGAACGGCGGTTTGTCTGCTCACTCCAACTAAATCTCCCAGCGGAGCCATTATGGGCATTGTTAAAGCGGCTTGCCCGGAACCAGACGGCACAAAAAAGTTTATCAATGACTGAATAACAAACATAGCCTGCGAAGAAAGTACCGGATGGAGATTATTAATTATTGATGATAGCGAATTTAAAATCGGATCAATTATTCTTCCGTCGGTTGCAATCACCAAAATCCCTCTGGCAAGCGCAATAACAAGCGCCGTGCCGAGCAAATCCTTTGCTCCTTGAATAAATCCGCTTGTAATTTCATTCGCGCTCAATTTGCCTGCAATGCCTATAATTATTCCTGTAATTAGAAACAACCCGCATATTTCTTTAATGTACCATCCATAATTAAGTACGCCAAAAACTAACGCGCCCATACTTATTAAAAATATCCACAATACAATTTTATGCCGGGCGTCCATACTTCTTTTTATTTCCACATCAGAAATCTTTAAGTCCTTTCGCTTTCTTTCGTCCAACTCGTAAATAATGCTCTTCGAAGGATTTGCTTTTACTCTGGCAGCATAAAGCGAAACAAAAGTAATTGCCGTGATAGTTACAATAAACCAAACTACTATTCTGTATTCAATTCCTGAAAGCAAAGGAATTTCTGCAATCCCTTGAGCAATGCCTATTGTAAATGGATTGATAAAAGCTCCCGCAAAACCAGCACCCGCGCCAACGAATGGAATAGCGACTCCAGTAATACTATCGTAACCCAGCATTAACGCCATCGGAACGAAAATTAGGATAAATGGAATAACTTCTTCGCCCATCCCGAATACCGCGCCGCCTAAAGAAAAAATTGTCATAAAAATCGGGATGAGAAACATTCTTACCCATTTGGATTTTTTATGGGCATGTGCAATTGCTTTTATTGCCGAATCAACAGCTTCCGTTTTTTGAAATACGGAAAACGCTCCGCCAACAATTAATACAAATCCAATTATCTCAGACGCGAGAATAAATCCATTAATTGGCGCCATTAAAACATCGTCAACAAATTGTGGATTAGATTCAATTGTATGAAACGTGCCCGGCACAACAATGTTTTTATTGTTTTTAGTTACTCTGTCAAATTCGCCGGAAGGAATAATCCACGTCAATAAAGCGACAATGACAATGATAGAACTGATAATTATAAAAGTATTCGGAGCTTTAATTTTAAGAAGATTCATATTTGGTTGATTTTTTTTATTTGCTTTGCAACTTCACTATTTAATTGGAATGTAGCAAGATGCTCCAAAATTATTTAAGTAAGTCACCTTACGCAGAACTTGTAGCACGATCCCGAAATTTATCGGGATCGTAAAAAAACAAGTATTTTGTCGAAGCTTCGCTTCTACAATATAATTTCAAACTTTTGCGTAAAGTAAGTAAGTATTTTTTTTGAATCATCCTGCGGTGTGGGCATTCGTTAAAGAAGAATACATCAGCTATTCGTATCTCAACGCATCAATGGGATTTAACGATGCCGCTTTCCTTGCAGGATAAAAGCCGAAGAATACTCCAACGGCTCCGGCGAATAGAAATGATACAAAAATAATTGTGGGATTAATTATTGCCCGCAAGTCGGAAAATTCATTCAGAACATAAATCACCGCAAGCGAAACAAAAATTCCAATTAAGCCTCCGACCAAACTTAAAACAATCGCTTCAATAAGAAATTGAATTAATATGTCGCTGCTTCTTGCGCCAATGGAAAGACGTATTCCTATTTCGCGCGTTCGCTCTGTTACGGATACGAGCATGATATTCATAATCCCGATTCCACCTACAATTAACGATACGCCGGCAACTGCGCCCAGAAGCAGAGTCATAACTTTTGATGACTCGGAAGCAGCCTCTGTAATTTCTGACTGGTTCCTTATTTGGAAATCATCATCTTCGCCAGGTTTTATTTTGTGCGCTTTTCTCATAATCGAAGCAAGCTCTTCCTGAGCGGCTCCTATCTTTTCAACAGAGACAGCGCTAGCATAAATATAGTGAATATGCCTTCCGCCGGAGAGCCGATTAAGCACTGTTGAGGAGGGAGCTAAAATTAAATCATCATTACTTCCGCCGGTTGCGTTCTGTCCCTTTTCATCGAGTACGCCAATCACTTTGAAAGGAACGTTGCGGATTCGAATATTTTCGCTAACAGGATTTTGGTTCGGGAAAAGGTTTTTGGCAACCTCTTTACCAAGCACAGCGACTTTTGCTCTGCTCCTTACTTCCTTATCAGTAAAAAATTCACCAGTCACAACTTTCCATTCCCTAATGGTTGTATATTCGGGTGCGACTCCATAAATAGAAGTGTTCCAATTTTGACCGCCTCCAATAACCTGTCCGCCCGATCGGACAATTGGAGATAGGGCTTTGATTTGCGTTGCTTCTTTTTGCAATAGCTCAACATCTTCCATTGTAAATCGGTTAAAACTTCCCGATCCTCTGTGAACGCCGCCAGATCTGCTTGAGCCGGGGAAAATGATAATCATATTTGAACCGAGCGAACGTATTTGATCTTCGATGTCCGCTTGAGCGCCTTCGCCAATTGAAACCATTACAATCACTGCGGCAACTCCAATAATAATTCCGAGTGTTGTTAATAGGCTGCGCATTCTAGCTTTCATTATTCCCTTGAATGCAACTTTAATAATGTTATTCCATTTCATAAATCGTCCTGATCAGAGTGGTTGTTTTTTAAGTCGCTCGCGAACAATCTATCTTTAACCAAATAATCCTTAATAATAACTCCGTCTTTCATCTCCACTATTCGCTTTGCAAATTTCGCAAAATCTCTTTCGTGCGTTACAAGAATTATGGTAATTCCGCTATCGTTCAATGCCTGAAAAACTTCGAACACCTCAATTGACGTTCTGCTGTCGAGATTTCCCGTTGGTTCATCTGCAAGAATGATTGCCGGATTATTGACAAGCGCTCTTGCAATAGCAACTCTCTGCTGCTGCCCGCCCGAAAGCTGATTCGGCTCGTGATGAATACGATCTGAGAGTCCAACTGTTTCTAGAGCTTGCAAAGCTGATTCGTGCGAATTTTGAATTCTGTTATGCCTATCATAGAGTAAAGGCAGTTCAACATTATCCAAGGCATTAGTTCGGGGAAGAAGATTGAAGCCCTGAAACACAAATCCAATTTTTTGATTTCTAATATCGGCAAAGTCGTTCTTCGCAAGTTTACTAGTGTCAACATCATCTAAAAAATATGATCCATCAGTCGGTTGATCCAAGCAACCAAGTAAATTCATTAAAGTAGATTTGCCGGAGCCCGATGAGCCCATTACCGCTAAAAATTCCCCGTAATTAATTTCGAGATCAACTCCGCGCAAAGCATTAACTTTAACCTCGCCCATCGTAAATATTTTATGAAGGTTATTTACACGAATAACATTTTTCATTTAATAGTTCCAGCAATATTTTTGTATTTACAAAACAGATGAATCATTCAGCAGATTAATAATCTGCGGTACGAATACTCGATTTATTTTCAGATTAGTAATCTGCAGTACAAATATTAATTAAAATCTTCTGCCGCCGAGACCGGGAGGCATTCTTGTCATTGGTTGATTGGCGTTTGTTGTCTCATCACTTTCCTCTATTCCGGTTATAACTTCCATCCCTTCCTCAAACATCATTTCATTACCAATTTGGGTGAACTTTCCATTCGTAGTAGATTTCATCACTCGCTTCATTGTAAGCGCGCCGTTCTCATCTATCATCCAAACCGAACCCATATTTCCTCTTCTTCCTCCTTCTCCGCCGAAGCCTCCTCCAGATCTTTCGCGCATGGATTGTCCGTCAGATGAATTCCTAAGAGAATCCATTCTTGCACGCATTTTCTCTCTGTATTCAGTTACAAATTCTTCGGGAGGAGAAAAACTAAACGCTGCGTTGGGAATTAAAAGAACGTCCTCTTTTTTCTCAACATAAAAATCAACTGTTGCCGTCATTCCAGGTAAAAGTTTTCCATCATTGTTATTTGCGTTAACAACAACTGTATAGTTCACAACATTTTGAATGGTTTGAGGCTGTAATCTGATTTGTCTTACAACGCCTTCAAAGCTTTTTTCATAATAAGCTTGAACGCTGAACCGAACTTCCATTCCTTCAAATATTTGACCGATATCGGATTCATCAACATCAACCAGGATTTCAATTTTTTTCAAATCCTCCGCAATTTGAAAAAGGGTAGGAGTAGAAAAACTAGCTGCTACGGTTTGCCCTTCTTCTATGCTTCTATGAATAACAACGCCGGCAATAGGCGATCTGATGAATGCATATTCTAGATTTGTTTCGCTTCTTTGTAGCGAAGATTTTGCGGATTGAACTGAAGCAAGCGCAGTAGCCACGGCAGTTTCCGACATTATAAATTCTAGTTCGGAAATAAATTCTTTTTCGTGAAGTTTTTTATTTCGTTCGTGTTTACTTTTTGATTCATTCAATTGTGCTTCTGCACGAGAGAGTGACGCCCTTGAATCACGAACGGCTGCTTCCAGAAAAGTTGTGTCCAAAACTGCAAGAAGTTGTCCGCGCTTAACAACATCGTTAAAGTCCACATATATTTTATTGATGACCCCAGAAACTTGAGTTCCTACTTCAACGATTGAAACCGGTTTTAGAGTCCCGCTGCTGCTGATTAGATTCTCGATATTACCGCGCTTAATTTTTCCAAACATATATTTACTTTCGCCGCTGTCGTGATTTAACAGAAAAAAATAAACGCTTGCTGCAGCAACAGCTAAAACGATAATTACCATAAAAGCCTTTTTCATTTTCATCTCGGATATTATGTTAAGCAATTTTGGACATGTACTTTGTTTACCAATGATAAGAAGGCTTTCCTAAATTCCATTACCAAGTCGAGTATTAACAGCATTCAATCTTGCATTTTTAAGAAAGCCTTTATCTAATTCAATTCATTCTAAATCATTCTTTCTAATTTTTCTTCATTTCTTCTTTTCTTTCTTTCCAATGATCCTCAAGAACTTTCATTTGATCAGCGTCGAGTATTTCTTTTAACTCATCTTTAAGCTGAGGCAGTAAAGGTTCTCTTTCGGATCTCTGTTTGCGTTCGCCGCGAAATTCTTTTCTCTTTGATTTAACTAAATCATGAATAGCATCTTCCTGTTCCTCTGTTAAGTTGAGCTTATCTTTTATCATCGGAAATTCTCCGAATCTGCCTTCTCTTTGAGCGCGAAATTTTTCACGTTTTGATTCACGCATTTCAGCTCTTTTACGCATCGGGAAGTCATCTTTAAATTCTTCAAATTTTACTTTTTGATCATCAGTAAGCTCTGCCATAATTTTATCGTGAACAGCTTTTCTGTTTTCTGCGGTGAGCTTTTGCATTTCCGCCCTGTGCTTTTCTCTTAGAGGTTTCATTGATTCGAAGTGTTCCTCCCGGATATTTGCGATTTTTTCTTTTTGCTCATCGCTTAGATTTAGGTCTTTCATCATTAGCGCTCTTCCTCTAAAATCACCTTTGGTAAAGGTTGAATCATCGGACTTCCATCCCTTTTTAGCTTGGGCGAAATTACACGTTGTAAATACAAATAGAATTAATACTGTTTTTAAAAAGACATTTTTCATTGTCTCCCCCTTTGTTTGTTGTTGAATTGATTATTTGTTCTGCGTTCTTCCATAATTTTGAGATATTTTTCAAACTGCTTTTTATCCAGCGCCTTTTCTATTTTTTTATTTGATTTTTCCTGAATATCTCTCATTTTTGAAAATCTCTTTTCTCTATCCAAATCACCATCTCGCAAAGCCATTCTTTCTTCCCTCGCTGAATCGAAAATAGCTTTAACGCTCTTTTCCTGTTCGGGTGTTAATTTTAGTTGTGTTTTAAGGTCTTCCATAAATTTCGATTGATCCTTCATTTCCTGAGCAAATGACGTAAAGTTCAGAAGGACGATTAATCCGATTGTGCAAATAATTTTTCTCTTCATGTTAACTCCGTTATTTTTTTTGATTAGACATCGCAAAAACTTTATTTATTCCATATGGGGATTTTGATTAAATCTTCCCCTGTTTCTATAATTTTTTGGAATCATAAATTGAGGTCTATCTAATATTCTTAATTGCTCTTCAGTAAGAAACGGCTGCAATTCGGATTTCAGCGAGTCCATTAGGTATTTCATTTCTGCACGACTTGATTCCGAGTGGGATTTAAATTTTTCTTCGTACTGCCGGATTATTGTGCGAATTGTATCTTTTTTTTCATCAGATACCTCCAGTCTATTTAAGAAATGCCGGGTAATTCCGCCGCGTTTTCTTAAACCGGAAATATCATTTAATCTGTTTTCCATCAGCAAAACGTGCGTAAAAAATCCTAACGCAAAACCGACTAGAAGAGTTATGATGATAATTACTGTTGCTTTTGTTTTCATTGTTACTCCAAAATTAAAGTTGTACCGGGGTCAAATAAATCTTCCATTGGAACGGTTGACATGCCGATTAAGGACTCCGCCGAAACCGATTCTGTTATAGTTAGATTATAGGTCAACAGTATTATTAAAACTATCATTGCGGGCAGAACCACTCTCTTAAAAGGAAGCGCTAGTTGAAGAAATAGATTTCCGGATTCACGCTCCTCATGTTTTGTAGTTCTTATTCTGTTCATTACTTTGAGTTCAAAATCTGAAGAGAACTCAGCGGAAGAGAGAGTAGAAATTTCTCCCCGTAATTTCATATGCCAATCTCTTTCGCTTTGTAATTCGGGATGCTTCTGAATTTCCTCATCGAGAAATCTTTTTTCTTCTTCGCTCAATTCTGAATCTAAACTCTTAAGAATTATTTCATTAATATTTTTCGTTTTCATATATCCGCCTCCAAAGGAGTTAAAATTTTTTTTAATTTTTGCTGCGCTCGCGACAATCTTGAAAGGACTGTCCCATTCGGAACCTCAAGAATTTTGGCAGTTTCTTCGGTTGAGTATCCGTCCATTAATCTAAGAACCAAAACTGCTTTGAATTTATCGGGAAGTTGATCAATCGCTTTTCGGACTATTTCTTTCCTCTCCAAATCTTCACTGTGCTCTGATTGAACCTTTTCCTCAATCTTTGTTTCTGTCCAATCCTCAAAAGAAAAAAATGAACTCCGCTTTCTTCTCTTCAATTCGTTCAATGAAAGATTAATTGCAATCCTGGTTAAATAAGTGCCAAGCTGCGATTCACCTCTGAATTGATTGATTGATTTAAAGAACCGTATGAACACTTCCTGCCCGACATCCTCAGCTTCCTGAGTTTTTCCCAATACTCCAAAGACCGTTGTTGCAACTTTGGATTTATATCTGCCTACAATTTTTGTAAATGCAAATGTATCTCCGTTGCGCACAGAATCAATTAATTCTAAATCTGTTTCAAGTTGATTTTTCAATATTCTATTCAATGACGATAAATTCGTTTATCAGCAATTGCCATTTAGACAGCGCAATTTTGTTTCACATTCCACGAAAATAAATTTCTCTGCGGTTTAGCGAAATAAACTCAAAAGCACCTTTTCGGGTGTAAGGGGAGCGGTGTAATCAAATCTTTTATTTGGTCTTGCCGCTTTGATTGCATTTAATAAAGCGAAATAAGCGCCAATACCATACATAAACGGCGGTTCGCCAACCGCTTTGGAATTGAACGGTCCAAATTTGTTTTCCGCCCTTTCGTGGAAATGTACATTCAATTCTTTTGGAACGGAATAAATATCGGGGACCTTATATGTTGAAAGTGAATTTGAGGCAAGTTTTCCGTCGGAATTATAAACCAGTTCTTCCATAGTGAGCCATCCGATTCCCTGAGCGAGACCGCCCTCAACTTGACCTAAATCAACTACTGGAACGAGACTCTTTCCAAAATCATGAACTATGTCTGCAGATTCAATTTCGTATGTACCAAGAAGACAATCAATTTTCGCAACAACGATTGCAGTCCCATAGACGTGATAAGCAAACGGGTTGCCTTTGTTTGTTTCGCGGTTAAAATATACTTGAGGCGTTGAATAAAAAGAATGAGCTGAAAGCGAAACTCTGTTGAAATATGCTTCGGAGATTATTTTATTCCAAGTCAGTTCACTTTTCTTGCCTTTTATCATTACATGTTCGCGGTCAATGGAAATATTTTTATTATCAGTTTTAAATTTCTGCGAAGCGAATTCAATCAATCTTTTTAATACTTCTTTGGATGCAGAAATTGCCGCGTTGCCGTTCAAGTCTGCCCCGCTGCTCGCCGCAGTTGGAGATGTGTTCGCTATTCGAGTTGTATTTGTGCTTTCAATTTTAATTCTGCTTTTATCAATTGAAAAAACTCTTGAAACAACTTCAGCGATTTTTGTGTTTACGCCCTGCCCCATTTCAATTGCCGCGGTGCTTACGCCAACGCTTCCGTCAGTATAAACGTGAACCAGCGCGCTCGCTTGATTTAAAAATGAACTGGTAAAGGAAATTCCAAAGCAGATTGGCATTAAAGCAATGCCTTTTTTATATCTCTCATTTTTGTTATTAAATTTTTGTGCTTCTTTCTGCTTGAGACTAAATTGAAATTTTTCTTTCGCCGTCTCCCAGCATTCTTTAGCTTGAGTTAGCTCAGCTTTCTGTCCGTAGTGAAATGTGTCGCCTCTCTTAATTAAATTATTTTCCTGAATTTCACTTGCATCAATTCCCAATTCAGAAGCAGCTTTATGAATTGCCGATTCAATTACAAACATTGCCTGAGGACCGCCGAATCCGCGGAACGCTGTAAAAGGAGGGAGATTAGTTTTACAGGGAAATCCTGTGGCTTTTAAGTTGGGAATGAAATACGTATTAGCTGCGTGAAATAAAGTTCTCTCTAAAATCGCGGAGGAGAGATCCGCCACCGCTCCTGAGTTTTGATAATAAACAACTTCATAAGCGATGATTTTCTTTTTATTGTCAAACCCAATTTTATAGTCCGCTGAATATGGATGACGCTTGCCCGTCATTCGCAAATCGTCCTCGCGGGAAAGCACCAATTTTACAGGTCTTTTTAATTTGTGAGCGCCAAGAGCTGCGAGAACAGCCCAAACGGTTGCTTGATCCTCCTTTCCCCCGAACGCGCCGCCCAAGCGCAAAACATCAACTTCCACTTTATTCATTGGGAGGTCTAAAACTTTTGCTGCCGTCCTTTGAACAGCAGTTGGACTTTGCGTAGACGAAAACAACTTTATTCCGCCGTC
>JAHJTX010000039.1 GCA_018829545.1 Bacteroidota bacterium
TAGCAATAAATAAACTGCTGAGATATTATACTGATCTGAATTACGGTAAAGAAATTAAATCGCCGAAGATTAAGTTACAGAAAAAGGAAACTGTTGTCATCGAGAATGAAAATAGAGATAAGATTCTTTCTGAAATCGGAGTGAAGTTTACGAAGGAGTATTTTAGGAAACGATATAACTTAGCGGACACGGATTTCGAAATTAGCAGACAAACTTCAGCGATCAGCGGTCAGTAAACAGTAGGCAGTAGGCGGCAGACAGAAGACGGTGTTCTATGTTCCTAGACAAGTTCTGGAGACAAAGAATTTTTATTGACTTTAAAGCATACAACTCTTAATTTGAATTAACAGTATCAATGAGGTTGTGAGATGCTAAATATTTTTCTCTTTTCTTATCTTCCTAAAACTGAAATCGGTTTCGGGGTTATTATTAATAGATGTTTATCAAGAAAACTATTCTTAGCAGACGGGAACAAAAGTGATCGGGTTTACAATCGGTATAGAGCGAAGCAGATCGAAATAAATTGTTATAAATCAATATTTTAGAGGAATTCAACTAATTTGTCAGGGATTCTTAGACGGATAAAATTTCTGGGTTACACACCGATAAGTTAAGAGAGTACCTCTGGTTAACTAATAGTTAGGCTGGGATGAGAGAAAAAGAAAAGAAAGAAGATGATAAATTGATTGTGGAAAAGATTAAAATAGTGCACGTCCAGTGATAGGCAAAACAAAAATAAAGAAAACATAAAAGCAGAATAAGAAGGAATTGAAGAATAGAAAGAATAGCAAAGAAGAAAAGGAATGAAGATAATCGAGCGAATAAAAAGTGGTTTTGTTAAAATAAAATTATTGTACAAAAACCAGCCTAACAAGCGGGTTAAGCTGACCGCGAGTTCGCATCCGGCATTTTTGAAATAATTAAGTTTGCGTTACCGTTTTGGTATTCTGTTTGGCGTAGTTAATAAATGAAAGATTTTGGTAATTAAAATATTTTTAATAAATTTATCATTGTTGCGTGGGGCGGACAGCTTACCCGCAACGCCGTTATGTGGCTAAATGCCATAATTAATCAATACAATTCATAGGAAGTCTTATGAAACGCTTTATTATTTCCTTTTTGTTCTTATTTACAACTACTCTCTTTTCCCAAGTTGGTAGTAGTGCAATAGTTCTTTCTCAATTATTTATTGGCATGGAGGGTGTCCAAACAAACGAAATTGTTACGCACAATATTGAAGCTATTGGTTATGTTTGGACAAAATCTGGAAGCACATTCCCAATAACCTATGAAAGTGAAGTTTATAATAACTCAGCCACATCATCTGGTAATGCAAGCACTTCTCCATTATACAATTGTGCTGATTTTAATTGGCTATGGTTAGGCGGCGGTGAAAAATTTGCATTAGGGGTTTATAAAATTACAAACTCTAAAGATAACTCTCAGTTCTTTTACTTAGATGCTCGTGATAATGGATGGCCAGAAAGTGGTATTCTTCCAGATTTATACTATTTTATTTATGATAATGGCGCAGACAATATCTATAAATTTAGAGGGAATGATAATTTTGATATTTCCAAAGGACAAGTGCTACGCCCATCTGGTATCTTAGGAAAAACATACAAAACGGACTTACTACAAAATTTTTGGAGCAATGCTTTAATTTTAACAAAAAATGGCTCAAATAAAGTGAAACTAATCTGGGGAAAGCATCCAAGTTTTACAGCAACTCACTATAAGGTTTATAGGGCATTATCTGATTTCCCAAACTCAAAGCCGTTTCTATTGAATTTCTCATTACTCTATACTGCTTCCTCAAGTACTTTTGATATTAATGATCCCGATATTACAATTGGAGGCTCAACAAATAAATATGCTTTCTATAAAGTGCTCGCATATAATTCTAATAGTGGAACATATTCATCAGCAACAAATACTGTTAGTGTCCATGGGAATTATGCGCCAATGAAACAAGCCTTTGATGAGCACAGTGAAATTGTTATAGATGAATATTCGTTAAGTCAAAACTATCCTAATCCATTTAATCCAACAACACAGATAAGTTATTCCATTAAAAAAGATGGTTTTGTAAGTCTAAAAATTTATGATCTTTTAGGAAAAGAAGTATCTACTTTGGTATCTTCTGAACAAGAAACAGGAAGTTACACTATTGCATTTAATGCAACAAAACTTTCAAGTGGTATTTACATTGCACGTTTGGTTTCAAATAACTATTCTAAAAATATAAAGATGATACTTGCAAAATGATACGTTTAAAAATACTTTTAATTTGTTTTGTTTTTGTTACTATTTCATTTAGTCAAACTAACTACCAGTGGCACCATTTAAATGGGCCACTTGGTGGTATTGTTGGTGATATAGCAATAGATTCAAAAGATAACATATATGCTGGAGTATATACAAATTTTTTCTATTATTATACTGGTATATTCAAATCTAGTGATAATGGTAATACTTGGACAGACTTAAAGACAGATTATGATGAAATTCAAGTATATTCAATTTTTATAAATGAGAATGATAGTGTTTATCTTGGGACTAGTGGAACAGGCCTTCATCTTTCGGATGATTACGGAGAGAGTTGGAAACGAATAGATACTGGATATAATACAAGAGAATGGTTTGCAATTGGTCAAAACCAATATGGAGATTTTTTTGCTGGTGATGCACAATATCAAGAAATGTATAAATCCTATAACCATGGTTATAATTGGGAGTTTGTTGGTAA
>JAHJTX010000389.1 GCA_018829545.1 Bacteroidota bacterium
AGATGAATTAGAGGAAGTAATTGACACCGATCTTAAGTCATGTTTCCTTAGCATGGAAATTGCATCCAAGCGTATCATCAGAACCGTTGATCTAATTCTTAACATGTCCCAAATTCAAACCGATACTTATAAATTAACTCCTGCGAAAATCGATCTGGTTTCACGAATAATTAATCCTTTAATAAAAGAATACGATATTTTTGCACAGAAAAAGAATATTAGTGTTTCATTCAGTACAAACGTAGTAGATTCCACACTCTATTGCGATGAATACAGCGTAACTCAAATTTTTGCCAACCTTATTGATAATGCAATTAAGTTTACCCCCAAAGGAAAAGTGGAAGTATCTCTTTTCAATACTGATCAAGGCAAATTGATTTTTGAGATAAAAGATACCGGAGTAGGTATGTATGCTGAGTTTATCCAAAATCTCTTCCAGCCCTTCTCTCAAGAAGAGCAAGGTTACCAAAGAACTTTCGACGGAAATGGACTGGGATTAGCTCTAGTAAAAAAATATTGCGAACTAAACGATGCCTCTATTGAAGTAGAAAGCAAAAAAAATATAGGTTCAACATTTCGTGTAATTTTTAATCAATAGGAATATTATGAAAAACATTTTACTAGTCGAGGATGATGATCTCTACCAGAAAAAAAATGTCAATCTTACTACGCAAAAATTTCAAAGTTGATATTTGTAAATCCGCTGATGATTTCTACGCAAATTTCAGCTCTAACAATTACGATATCATTATTATGGATATCTCTTTACAAGGCGGTAAGGATGGGCTTCAACTTACGAGAGAAATTAAAAAAATGCCAAATTTAGCGAATACTCCTATTCTTTGTCTAACTGCTCACGCTTTAAGTAGGGATAAACAGAATGCTTACGTTGACGGTGTCGATTTTTATTTATCAAAACCGGTTTATAATGATGTTGTGCTTGAAGCAATTGATAAATTAATATGATTCTCGGATAATATACCTAAAATAATTATGTTTGCAGCGAGAAAAAAAATAAGGACAGAGATGAAACTTTTTGATTTTATTAGCGAATATCCGGATGAAAATAGTTGTAAACTAAGTTCAAAACCATAAGGGATAAAGAAGGTGTAGTGTGCAGAAAATGTGGTGGGAAATACAACTATTGGAAACAAGACAAATGGCAGTATGAATGTAAAGCATGTAAATGCCGTATTGATATAACCCTATAACGCTTCCACAATTTCGCATAACTCGGCATTAGATTCCTAATTTCAGTAGTTCATGCTGAATTTGCTTTCATTCGATCACACAATAATTTGGTCTCGTTGTTTCAATATATTTACCAAAATTTCTCTTATACTAAGACTCATTTTTTCTATATTTGCTTTTAAAATGAAATGAATTGAAAAAAGTTCTCACAATCATTTTTATTAAATAATTAATGCTAAAGTCTGTATTCTTATGGAAATAAATCTAACTTCTGATAAACCAAAGTGCCATTGTGGTATATTCGGAATTATCGGTTCCAAATCTCATGTAGCGCTAAATACATATTATGGGCTTCATGCACTTCAGCATAGGGGACAGGAGGCGTCGGGAATTGTTTCCGCTTCAAAAGATGAAAATGGCAAAACATCTTTCAGTTTTCACAAAGGATTGGGATTGGTTTCGGAAGTATTTGCGGAGCACAATATTTTTGAGACTAAATTGGATGGATTTTCCTCAATTGGTCATAATAGATATTCAACATTTGGTGAGTCGGAATCAAGAAAGAATATTCAGCCATTTGTCGTTAATTATAGGATGGGAAATCTTGCTGTTGCCCATAATGGTAACTTAACAAACGCCAAACATCTACGCGTAAAACTTGTAAATGAAGGTGCAATCTTTCAAACTACTTCGGATACAGAGGTTATTTTACATCTTATTGCCCGGAGCAGATTGAAAAATCAAGAAGATCAAATTAAAGAAGCGCTTCAGCAGATTGAGGGAGCATATTGTTTGGTTATTTTAACAGATGATAAATTATTTGCCGCTCGTGATCCATTGGGTTTTCGCCCCTTGTGTTTGGGAAAAATTAATGACTCTTATATAGTTACTTCGGAAACGTGTGCGCTTGATATAAATTCCGCAAAATATATTAGAGATATAGATCCAGGGGAAATGATTGCAATCGACCAAAATTCTATTGAACGTAATGATATCATTTCTACCAGGATACACGAAAATAAAAGCGAAATAAAGAAGCATTGCGTATTTGAATATATTTATTTTTCTCGTCCCGATAGCCGTATATTTGGCTACAATGTTGACAAAATGAGAAGAAAGCTTGGTAAAGTTTTGGCAAACAATCACCCAGTTAAAGATGAAGACGGCGAAAAAGTAATTGTAATAAGTGTTCCGGACAGTTCCAACACGGCTGCGATTGGTTACCAGAATCAGCTCGAAAAGATGAGAATCCCATCCAAACTTGAAATTGGACTAATTAGAAGCCATTATATCGGCAGAACATTCATTCTCCCCGCTAAGGAAAAGAGAGAAATTGGAGTAAAAATAAAGTTTAATACAGTTAAAGGCGTGATTGAAGGAAGGACTGTCGTAGTAATTGATGATTCAATTGTACGCGGAACTACTTCAAAGTCCTTGATTAATTTGATAAGAGAGGCAAATCCTAAATCGGTGCACTTAAGAATTTCATCTCCTCCGATATATTTTCCATGTTACTATGGTATGGATTTCCCAAGTAAAGAGGAACTAATTGGAAACAAATTTAATAGCATCGATAAAATAAGGGAGCACATTGGAGTTGATTCACTTGAGTATTTAACAATTGACGAGATGTTAGAAGCGATGGTAGATCACGAAAAAGAGCATTTTTGTACCGCATGTTTTTCTGGTATTTATCCTCAGACAATTGCAGACAATTGCTTTATCTAGTAGATATTATTGAATTTAGATAAATATGGTAACATGCATATTTAACGGATTATATAGGCATTACTTAACATAACTAATATTATAAGGAATTTCTAAAATGACATTAAAGGAAATTACTTCAGATAAAATTTTCACCTATTCAAACTTGCTAAGTTTTTTTAGAATCTTATTGGCATTTCCAATTATCGTGCTCCTTGATAGGATTCATACAGACGATATTAATAGATACTATGTTGTTGCAATTTTCTTTTTGGTATTTCTCACTGATATTGGCGATGGCTATTTGGCGAGGAAGTTAAATCAGGTCACGGAATTTGGGAAGATAATTGATCCGCTTGCAGATAAAATATTGGCAATAATTATTATAACCAAACTTTACTTTTTGGGCGAAATTAGTACATTTTTGCTATTAGTAATTATAATACGGGATGTTCTAATCTTCATCGCCGGCGTACTTTTATCAATAAAAATCAAGCGTGTGCTCCCTTCAAACTTATTAGGAAAAGCGACGATTTTCACTATTGGTTTATACCTTATTTTATTAGTACTTAATATTCAAATGCTGGCTGGAATCGTAAATATATTATATTATCTGGTTATTATCCTTAGTTTTGTATCACTTTTGGGATACGCTCTGCGTGCTTACGAAACGATAAAATGGCAGAAGAATGAATCTAATTAAAAACATAAATTTTGATAAGTTAAAATCCGGACTGAAGAAAACACGTGAAAAAGTCATGGAGGGCATAAGTGAGTTAATTTCTGGTAAAGCTGAAATTGATAATTCTACATTGGAGCAGATAGAGGAAATTTTAATCACGTCTGATATTGGAATTGAGACTGCTACGACTATTATCGAGCGAACTCGTGAACGAATGGTTTATGATGCAGACCGTTCAAAAGAACATTTTTACAATTCGATTAAAGCGGAAATGTCCGGCATTCTGCGCTCTCAGAATATTGAATCAAAAATTGAGGAATTTAAGCCCTTTGTAATACTAATTGTAGGCGTAAACGGAGCGGGGAAGACCACAACTATTGGAAAACTAGCTCATAATTACAAGAAAATGGGATTAAATGTTGTGATTGGCTCTGCTGATACGTTTCGCGCCGCAGCTAATGAGCAACTGGAAATATGGGCAAAAAGAGCTGGAGTAGACCTTGTTCAAAGCAATTCCGGAGCTGACCCATCCTCAGTAGCATTTGATACGCTTAAAATTGCCAGTGCAAATAATGCCGATATTGTATTAATTGACACTGCCGGAAGACTCCACACGAAGAATAACTTAATGACAGAACTAAAGAAAATTAAAACTGTTTTATCAAAAGTTTTTAGTTATGCTCCCAATGAGATTTATTTAGTTCTTGACGGTAATACCGGACAAAATGCAATTCAGCAAGCAAAAGAGTTTTCAAAATATGTTGAAGTAAGCGGACTTATTTTAACTAAATTAGACGGCACAGCAAAGGGTGGTGTAATTTTTCAATTATGTTCCGAAAATAAAATTCCCGTACGATATATCGGAGTTGGAGAATCTATTGAGGATCTGCAAGATTTTGACCCCAATACTTTTGTTGATGCCTTCTTTAATAATCAAGATAAATAGTGTATTTCAATTTAACGGATTTGAGATAGCCCATGTTATTTAAAAAACCGGCACATAGAGTTTTTGATTATACTCCAAGATACTTTGATCCTGAAAAAGATGAAAGAGCTAAACGCAAACGTAAATTGAAATTTCGTTCCTCCAGACATTTTACCCGAAAAAAAAGAACATCAATCTATTGGTTTATATTAATTCTAATAGTTTTGTTTTTCATTATTAGATTCCAATATGGAGGATAGTGGTTTAGTTTATCTTATTCATTAGTTTACATAATACACATTATGCGAAATATTGAGACAATAAATAAGCTCAATTCGGGCTTATTCAAACTATTCTAATATTTAAAAAACCCTTCTCCTGTCTTTCTTCCAAGTTTATTTGCAGCAACCATTTTTTTTAGTAATGGACATGGTCTATATTTCGCATCATTATAACCATCTAACAAGACTTCCATTATTGCCAAACAAACATCCAGTCCGATAAAATCTGCAAGAGTAAGCGGACCCATTGGATGATTCATTCCCAATTTCATTACAGTATCAATCGACTCCTTTGAAGCAACTCCTTCGTATAAGGCAAATATTGCTTCATTAATCATTGGCATTAAAATTCTGTTGGCAATAAACCCAGGATAATCGAAAACTTCAACGGGTACCTTTCCGAGACTTTCCGCCGTAGTTTTGATTAAATCATAAGTTTCGTCAGAAGTTGCAAAACCACGTATAATTTCAACGAGTTTCATCATTGGTACAGGATTCATAAAGTGCATTCCAATGAATTTATCGGGACGTGTTGCAGCGCCTAGTTCAGTAATTGAGATCGCCGAAGTATTTGAAGCGAAGATGACTTCCGGAGGCATGGAATTATTCAACATTTTGAATAATTCAAGCTTTGCGTCCTTATTCTCATAAATGGCTTCAATAACAAGATTTGTACTCTTATTTAATTTAGATGCATTCGTTAGAATTTGAATATTTGATAAAGTGCTTGTCTTGACTTCTTCTGTAATTACTTCTTTTTTAACTTGTCTGTCAAGATTTTTGGTTATTGTAGTTAGCGCATTTTTAAGTAATTCTTCGTTTTGATCTAAAAGCTGGACATTATAACCATTTTGAGCAAAAACATGAACAATTCCATTGCCCATAGTTCCGCCGCCAATCACAGCAACATAATTGATTTTCATCTCTTCTCCACACTTTTTATGAATAATTCTTAATGATTACTGCAGAAGCTTCTCCTCCGCCAATACATAATGAAGCCAGACCGTATTCAAGGTTTTGCTTTTTTAATTCGTGAATAAGTGTAACAAGAATGCGTGCTCCGCTCGCACCTATTGGATGACCAAGCGCAATTGCGCCGCCATTCACGTTGATTTTATCGTTCAGTAAACCTAAAATCTTATTTACAGCCAGAGACACAACAGCAAATGCTTCATTGATTTCGAACAGATTAATTGCCTTTACACTAAGATTCGTTTTCTCCAGGACCTTTTTAATAGCGTCGGCTGGCGCAGTTGTAAATTCTATTGGAGCTTTAGAAGCAGAAGCTTGTCCCACAATTTCTACTAGTGGTTTTAATCCCAGTTCTAAAGCTTTTTCTTCAGACATAATTAGCAGAGCCGCTGCTCCGTCATTGATTTTGGAGGCATTTGCCGCTGTAACAACGCCGTTTTTATCAAATGCGGGACGAAGTGTTGATATTTTATCGAATAAAACTTTACCAGGCTCTTCATCCTCCAATATCTCAATAACATCTTTCTTTTGTTTTATTTGAACCGCAACAATTTCATCCGCGAATCTTTTACTTTTTTGAGCGGCGATTGCTTTATTATATGAATTAACGGCAAACTCATCTAGCTCTTCCCTGCTCATCTTAAAATCTCTTGCGCAGCTTTCAGCACAGTTGCCCATGTGGATATCGTTATAAACATCCCACAAGCCGTCTCTAATCATTGAGTCGATCACTTGATTGTGTCCAAGCCTCATTCCATTACGCGCTGCTGGGAGCAAATAAGGTGAGTTGGACATACTTTCCATTCCACCGGCAATGATGATGTCGGCATCTCCACATTTAATTGCTTGTTCAGCGAGCATTACAGCTTTTAGACCGCTTCCGCACATTTTATTGATTGTAAGACATTCTGTTTTTTGCGCTAAACCAGCATTGAGCGCTGCCTGCCTTGCGGGGGCCTGTCCAACACCCGCGCTTAATACATTTCCCAAAATAACATCATCAATATTGTCCTTCGAAATTTGTGTATCGGAGATTACGGCTTCAATTGCAGCTTTCCCCAAATCAACTACAGAAAGTGATGATAGTTTGCCTTGAAAAGAACCAATTGGAGTTCTTTTTGCAGATACGATAACAACTTTTTTCATTTTTGCCTCTCGGATAAGTAATAGAATTACTTGTTCATTTTAAAGGTGAGTAAAATGCTGAACGACTTACATGGAATATATTTCTTAGTTTTGCTCAATCTCAAATGATAAGCAACATTTTAATTTGCCGCACGGACCACTAAGTTTAGAGAAATTCGAAGTAGCATTCTGATCATTCGCAATTTGAGTTGTAATTCGCTTAAAATTATAAAGAAAAGATGAGCAACAATATTCTCTTCCGCATACGCCAAGTCCGCCTATTCTCTTTGCTTCATCGCGAACACCAATCTGCCTTAACTCTATTCGGGTTTTGAATTCGCCGGCTAAATCCTTTGCCAATTCTCTAAAATCAACTCTACCATCGGAAGTATAAAAAAATAAAAGTCTCTTTCTATCAAACTGATAATGGATATCCACTAGCTTCATAGTAAGTTTGAATTTCTCAACTTTTTGCTTAAAAATAGCCCTGGCTTTTAATTCATCACTTTGATTAATTCTAAACTTTTCCAGATCATCCTCATTCACTTTTCGAATGATTCTAGGAATTTCCTCATTGTAAAAACCAAGTTTTTGTCTTCTAGTGCGAACAATATTGCCTGTTTCTTCAATCTCGGCAATTTCTTGATAATCATCCAACTCAAAAACAACTCTATCAAACTTTTCTAGAGTAATATGACTGTCATGAGCTATTTCACCATAACAAAATCCAATAAGTCCCTGACAT
>JAHJTX010000390.1 GCA_018829545.1 Bacteroidota bacterium
AAGAACATTTCAATATATAATCCAAACGGGCGCATTCCGGGCGAGTGCTCTTTCTTCCGTAACAGGCGAATCTTTGGTTGGATTTGAGATCGACGCCAACTCAATAAGCGGAGGAGTATCGCCGCCACTGCCATTCTTGGTTTCTAATTCAACCTCTTATGTGGATAGTCTCGTTTTAGGCACATACGAATTTATCGGCAAGAAAGACGGATATTTTGATTCGGCGTTCGTGTATCAAATAAACGCAGGCAGCCAAACAACAGTGCAGCTTAAACTGCGTCCGCATCCAGCAATCGTTTCCGGAACAGTTAATAATTCAAAAGGCGTTGCAGTTCAAGGGGCAAATGTCTCCATAACAAATATATTGAATAACAAAAAAGTGAACACGTCTACCGACGCAAGTGGAAAGTTTAGTAAATCTCTTAACAAGGGAACGTATTATTTTCAAGCAAGTAAACCGGGCTACCTTGCGTCCAAACAAATCACTATCTCGTTAAGCGATCCGCAGACTGTTATTAGTTCCCCATTTGTTGTTATACTTGACAACGTATCTTTAAGCGGCAAAGTTGTTAATGACGCGAATTCACCGATAAAACTAGCCTCCGTTACAGCTACTCAGGGGACGGTTCTTCAGCAACTTAAAACAGATGAAAGCGGTAACTTCAATTTTACGTTGTCATCAGGCGAGTGGAAAGTTGAAGTTAAAAAGGACGGTTTTATTAGTCCTGCGATAAAAACTTACAATTTTGCTCCTCAAGAAAATATTCAGAATCAAAATTTTGTTTTAATTCCGCGTGCAAATCAAGTGAACGGTTTTGTTTATAAGACAACTAAAACAGCTTCCGGCTCGGTTGGTACAAATCCGTTTGATGCAATCACGGTTACAGCAGTTCCAACAAGCGGAACGCCGACAACAGCCGTCTCCAATTCAAACGGTCAATATAATTTATCTCTTAAGTCAGGCTCATATACAATTTCCGCTTTTCAGAATGGTTATTCGTCAAGTAGCGCGGTGCAGTTGAATCTTAATCTTAATGTGGCGGAAACCATAACAGGCATCAATTTTACTCTTACGGCGAATCCATCTTCCATTTCGGGAACTATATCCGAACCAGGTAGTGCGGGAATATCCGAAGCAGTAATATCCACTTTAGCCGGAGAGACCACGCGTTCTCTTCCGAACGGTCAATTTACAGTCAGCGTTGCCGGTGGAACAAAAACAGTTTCGGTAACTAAACCTGGATACATTACTCCTTCCTCCAAAGTTGTTTCTGTTGCACCCGGACAAAATTTAACAGGCGTAAGTTTTGAAATGTCGCCCAATGCAGGAGCAATATCAGGAAGAGTAACTTCTCAGCAGGCAACAATTGTAGAAGCAACTGTGACGGCAACTTCAGGCACAAGTGTGTTTACAACAACCACAAATCAAGAAGGACAATACAATTTTAATCTTAAGCCGGCGACGTGGAGCTTAAAAGCCTCTAAACAGGGTTTTGTTTCCTCTGCTCCAAAATCGGTAATAGTTGGTCCCGGGCAAGTTAGTTCGCAAAATAATTTTAACCTCGTTCAAAACATTGCAATAATTCAAGGCAGTATTACTTCAAACAGCCTGCCGGTAAAAAATGCAACTTTAACAATTACTTCTCTTACGAATAGTTCCATTGTTTACTCCACAGTTACAAGCGTTACAGGAAATTATTCAATATCCATTGAAGCCGGAAGCGCATATCAGGTTAAAGTGAACAAGACCGGATATAAAAACTTTACGGAAAACACTTCGCAATTGACTCCGGAGCAAACTCTAACTTTGAGTGCAGCTCTTACACCAAATCCGTCTTCAGTTTCAGGGGTAGTATTGAACAGTTTGCAGCAAACGCTTCCAAATGTAAAACTGAAAATTGTGAATACACAGACCAGCAGTGTCGTGGAGCAAATTCTATCTAATGCTGATGGGAGTTATACAATCGGACTTTCTGCGGGCAATTATAAAATTGTGGGCAGTCTTGTTGGACATAAGCCCGATAGTTCTACGTTCACATTAGAACTTGGACAGAACTTAACCAGCGTTAACCTTGCGCTCGCAGAAAATTTTGCGTTGATAACAGGAAATGTAAAAGATGCTTTAGGCGTTGGAGTATCCGATGCAAGAGTCAATTTAACAAGCGCTACCGGAGGCGCAACAGCAGTTACCGGTACTAATGGAGGATTTACAATTTCTAGGTTGATAGGAGATGTATATTCAGTCCAAGTTTCAAAAACCGGTTATTCCGATTCAACATTATCTAATTATGTCTTGAAAGACGGTGAAACAAAGCAGTTGAATTTTAAGTTGTTTTCCTTTTCGGGAGAAATTTCCGGGAATGTTAAAGACGTTGACGGCAATGCAATTCAAGGCGCTACTGTTAATCTGGAAAGTCAGGAATACGATACACGAACTAAAATTACTGATGATGTTGGCGCTTACAGTTTCAATTCAATCGCGTTTGGAGAGTATGAAATAAGCATAGCCAAAAGCGGATATATTTTACTTGATACTGTAACTGCCGCGATTTCGATTTCTTCTCCAGTTGCAATTGCTCATGTAGATTCCTTGATTCAAAATAATTCAAAAATATTGGGAAACGTTTTAGATAATAACGGCAATAATATAATTGGCGCATCAATAAGAGTAGACGGAACATATGGCGCAGGTTCAACGGTTTCGAATACAAGCGGTGAATTTCTGTTGGATCAATTATTTAAAGGAGAATACAGACTCCAGGCTAGCAAAGACGGCTATTCGTCTTTGGATTCAACGTTTACCATTGAAGGCGATTATTCGATTGATGTTGTTTTAAATAAAAACACAAGCAAAATTACTGGAACAGTAAAACGGCTGAACTTAACTCTGCTACCTTTTACGGTTCCGATTAAAGCTTTTGCAGATGCTCAAACTGTTTATGAAACACAAACCGCGCAAGACGGTTCATTTGTCTTCGATGATGTTCAGGACGGAAAAGAGTATCAAGTTTATACGGAAATATTCAGACAGGGTTATACAAACGCATCTGCTAAAATCAAAGTAGAAAAAGGAGCGGCGGTTGCAGGTCCGGTTAATTTAGCGATTAAACTTTCTCACTCGCAAATAAGCGGCAATGTTGGGATTGGGCAAGCAAGTATTACTATTATAGAAACTGTAACAAATCAGCCGCAGATAGTTACTTCCAACACAGATGGGAATTATGTTTTAAGTTATCTGCCTGCAGCCACATATAAAATTGTTCCGGCAAAACGCGGTTATATTTTCGATCCTCTTGAGAGATCGGTTACCGTTGGACCTACCGATACGGTAACGGCTCAATTCTCGGCTGTATTAAATGCGGGCGCTCTTACAGTATCGGCAAAAACGGGCGTAGGAAGCCCCATTGAACAGGTAAATGTATCTGTCGTTAGCGCCGACGCTTCAATAGTTCTCTCCGGAATTACTGGCTCGGATGGCGTAAAGTCTTTCAGCAATGTTCCAGCAAATACATACGAGGTACGCGTTTCAAAAGATGGTTACACTGCAAATCCGGCATCATCTTCAAAAGCAATTGCTGCAAGTCAGAATGTTGAATCGGCATTTACTCTTACCCAGAATACTTCTAAAGTTTCGGGTGTGGTAAAAAGAAGAAAAGATAGCTCAGTAATGCCAGGTGTTTCTATTAAAATAGCTTATACTGAAAATGGAAGAGTTTTCAACGCAACGACTAATAATGACGGCATATTTAATTTCACAGAAATCCCGCCCGGACCAGTTGTACTAACTGCAACTAAGGCGGGCTTCGAATCGGATTCAGTTTCGTTTAATTTGGCGGCGGGCGAAAATAAAGTAAATCAAAATTTAATTTTAACGGCGTATGTAATTCATGTAAAGGGAAAAGTGGATTATAACAACTCAGGAGTTCAAGGTGTAAACGTAACTGCAAAATCCAACAACGTTATTTCCGTTACTACTGGCAGCGACGGCAAGTTTAGTTTTGTTGATTTACCAATCAAATCGGGAATAAACGATACAACTATTTATTCTATTGAAATAGATGACCCAAATTTCCTTCAGCGCGACACGCTGTTAACTGTTTCTGCAGGCGATCTCGGTTCTACAATTCAACTTGCTGATTTCATTATACCAAGCGGACAAATTACACTTCAATTTAAGGATGGCGGTCAACCCCTCGCAGGTGTGATTGTTAATTTTTCACGGGCAGATGGAATTCTTAGAACTGTTATAACTGGAAGCGACGGAAAATTCATTTCCCAAAAGAATTTAATTGCCGGTCTTTATAAGTACAGCATGAAAAAGGAAGGCTATTTATTACCTGATGAAAATTTCACAAGGATTGTTCAATCCGATGATACCACAGAAACTGTTGTAACAGTTCCTCTGTCCTTCCAATTTGAGCCAATTGATTCTATCTTTGCTGATCAGCCTTCACCGGTTAGAATAACGTATAAGTCAAACCCCGATAATGCTACCGCAAAATTATTTTACAGAAAAGCATCGCAGACTCAATTCGCATCTGTTAATATGACTGCGAACGGCACTTATTTTGAAGGTTCAATTCCAGCTTTATTTTCTTTGGAAGATATCTATTATCACGTTCAGGTAAACAACAGCGTTCAAAATGTTCAATATAATTCGCTCATTCATTCTCTTACTCCGAGCGCTAAAGGCATACTCAGTCAAGTTCAAGTATTCCCTGAACTTAATAATCAGTTGCTTCGAATCGGCGATTCTTATAACATGACTATAGTTATAAAAGACGGTTTGAAGAATTTGATGACTGATAAATTTATTGGAGCAAGCCCGCAGGGAACATTAACCTGGGCAATTGATAATGCAGAACTTGCAACAGTTGCATTTGCTGACGCT
This sequence comes from Bacteroidota bacterium, assembly GCA_018829545.1. GTDB lineage: Bacteria > Bacteroidota > Ignavibacteria > Ignavibacteriales > Melioribacteraceae > JAHJTX01. The sequence goes on from JAHJTX010000390.1 coordinate 4,892, forward strand.
AATAATAAAACATCCGCTCAGATTAAAACGCTGAAAAACGGAACGGCTAAACTTAGAATAGATGCAGCGTTTTCAGGCTCGCTGATTTCGAAAACAGTAACATTTAACATTGTAAATATTCCATTAAGAGAAATAATTGTTAAAAGTCCCGAGACATCAATTAGCAATAAATCCGAAGGCGTGCAGTTCAATTATTCGGCTATCGATACTTCCAATAGACCGGTATTTCTTGGAAGTGAATTGGCATGGAGAATAACCCCTGTAACTTCGGGCACAATATCTAAAAGCGGATTTTTCGTTCCCATAGATTCGCAGTACATCGGAAATACAAATGTAATAGTTGATGATATTATTTCCGGACTTTCCGGAGCTGCCGAGATTTCAATATATGCGGAAGTAACGGAAAATTCGGGATTCGTTCTTTCGGACAGAAAGGGTATGATGCTCACTCTTCAACCTGGATCTGTTATATCACCAATTCAAATTTCTTTGAGCACACCGCAATTCGGTCCTTCGAAAAAACTATTTAATCCTCTCGGAAAGGACGAAAGCTATACCGTATCTAATCAACTTTATAAAATAGTTTATACCGGCGGAGCGCTTCCCGGGGATAGTTTGTTTAAAGCCGGAAAATTAGATTTACCGGAAGACAACTCACTTCAGTTTTTTGAAGGGGAAAGGCGGATTGGACTTTACGATCCAATTTCAAAGGAATGGCATTTTATTCCTTCAAGCTCTGCGTTTGCAAAATCAATGATTTCGGGGAGCTTTTATAAATTCGGTGAATACGGAATATTAACTTCGAATGAATCGTTGGGATTCAAGAGTATCAGCGTACTTCCTTCGCCATTCTCACCGCAGGTAGCTCCGGTTAAAATAGGTTATTTCCTCACGTCAAGTTCGCCGCCTGCAGCCGTAACAATAAAGATTTTTAACATTAACGGAGAACTGGTTAAAACGGTACTCGATAATGATATGCAGGTTCCCGGTAAATATGGAAGCAGAACCAGCAACAAAGAAATTAGCTGGGACGGAACGACCGATGATGGATTAATGGCTAGAAACGGAAGATACATAATTCAATTGCGCGCTAAAGACAGTAGCGGTGAAAAAGTAAAATTAACTCAAGTGATTTTAGTTAAGTAATTTAATTGAGGGATATAAAATGAAAACGAAAATATTTTTGTTGTCTTTGGTCTTCATCCTTTTCAACGGTGCGCTACATGCGCAGGATTTATCCGGAATTCCGGGAGCGTTCGTTGATATTGGATTCGGCGCGAAACCCGTTGCAATGGGCGGAGCGTTTGTGGGTTTGGCAAATGACGTGAACAGTATTATTTGGAATCCAGCCGGATTGAGCTACATTCAGAAAAAACAGGTGTCGTTTACTTACACAAATCAACTCGGATTAATCGACTACCAATACCTGGCCGCAGCGCTTCCAATTTCTAAAAAAGACCAAAGCAGTCTGGGCTTTGCTGTTATTGCTTCCGGCGATGAAGCTATGAGAGAATGGACATTTCAATCTTCTTACGGAAGAGAACTCTATGGATTTCTAGTCGGCGCTAGCATTAAATTGCGTTACGCCACATTCGGAAATAACAAGCTTTCTCAAAATGATTTTGCGCTTTTCGAGCCGGATGAAATTTCTGACGGTTTGGCAAATCAAGTTAAAGGCGATGCAATTGGTTTTGGTTTTGATGTTGGAGCGCTTTACAAATTCACGGAAAAGATAACGGTTGGAATTTTGCTGAAAGATATTTATGCGCCATTATTTTGGAATTCCGAAAATGAAAGCGCAATTAATAAACCCAAAGGAAGCTATGATGAATTAATTCCTTTTGAAGCAGTATTCGGTTCGGCTTTAAATCCCATCGAGCAATTAACCATAACCGCAGATTATTCGCCGGCTGTTTATGAAGACGGAATTAATAAATTCAGAGGCGGGGTTGAAGGAAATCTTTTTAACGTCCTGTATTTGCGCGGCGGTTTTCAGCAATATTTAAATGACCTCGACGACGAAAAATATGCGCTTGGCGTTGGTTTGAAAATCGGGGACAACGATTTAAGATTCTTTTTCGATTATACATATCTGCTCGAAGAGTTAGCTAACACACAAAGAATTTCAATTAGCCTTGAGTTTTAATTGATGAGGGAAGCCATGAAAAATATTATTAAAGTTACTTTTGTGATTTTACTTACGGCACAGTTTGCCTTTGGTCAGTCTTCCGATACGCCGGTAATGCAATTCTTTTCCGGCGGGAAAATGGATTTCAAATTAAATATCGGCATGAATAGTTTTGGCGCGGGTAACGGTTCCGGCAATTTTGGAGGAGTTATATCCCCAAGCGTTAGAAACGGAAGCGCCAGCATTTTTTCTAATCCGGCAGAATTGGGGCTGCTTAAAACCACGGAATTTTTCTTTGATACAAAAATGGGATTCTCGCCAACGGCGTTGGGCGCAACTAAGGACGATATTATCGCTCCCGATATGATGGCGGAAAGCCTCGATGAAATTCTACTGGATACAACAACATTTATTTTCAAGAAAGGAAGTTTTAGAAAAGATATTGAAGTAAATAGCGTTGATTTGGGATTGGCAGGAGGAATGACCGCTTTCGGAATAGCAATGCCCATAAACAATAAATTGACTGCCGCTATTGGCTATTCCATTGTTGCGGATATGTCGTTTGGTCTTTTCATTAGCGGAATTGCAACTAGTTTAAAGACTACAAAAGCTGTTGGCAGCAACGATACCGAAATTGATATTATTTTAGATGCCGATGTGCTTACGGATATTTCTTTGAAAATAAATCAATTGTCTTTTGCTCTTGGCGGCGAAGTAATGAATAACCGCTACGGCAATTTGAATGCAGGCATCAGTTTTAACCGATATAGCGCGGCGGAAAATTTCTTTTTAGATCTTAACACAAATGGCATGATGGTATTAAACAACAGTTTGGAATATTATTTTAACGATCCAAACGATCAGAATCTGAATTATGGAATCGGTGAGCAGAATGATCTTTATTGGAAAGCCACCGGTAATTTCAAGGCAACGGAATGGGGAATAAAATTCGGAACGTATTATCACTACACAGATAAAAAAAGTTTTCTCTCGAATTTCAAATTTTCTCTAATATATGATTATATGCCTCAGCTTGCTCTTTCAGATAAAAACGCAAGTAATGAAAGTTATCAACCCAATTTTCTTGTCGGCAGATTTATGGGTGAGGATGATGATGCGTTGGGATTCGTCGTGGATTCGATCAATCTTGCCAAACCTCATTTAACGAAAGCAACTAATAATCCGTTCTCCGACAAAGCAATTATTACTTTTCCTTCTTCATTAACTTTTGGAGTTGACGCCAATTTTAGGGGACATACATTCGCGCTAAACTTAATAAAATACATGGACGAGCTATCTTATGAATTTGCCAAATACAAAGTAGGTTTGAAAGCCAATATAGGATTCAAAGCAGGAATGGATTTTCTATTCCCGGATAAACTTGAAGGATGGAATTGGGCGCTGCTTCCGGTTAGATTACTTTTCTTAGATATTGACGGATTGGTTATGCAAGCGTTTCAATCAAGAACCGGTTATAAAAGTCCTCACTACCGAATTGGCGGCGGACTGTTAATGGGCGATCCCATTGTTGAAGGAATTGCAGATCCTGTACAGGCTGCAGATTTGGAAGATGCCTTGAGCTTGGGCATTCCTACCGGTTTTGCTCTTGGAAGATCATACACAATTTTAGAAAATCTTGACGTTGGAGTTTTAGTTTTTGGCTTTCCAGAATTATTTATGAAGTACTCGTTTAGTTATAGATTTTAAACGACAAAAAATTTTATTAGCTGCGGCTGCATTTAACTTGAAAAAGGGGATGCGAAAAATGAAAAACATTTTTGGCTCAGTTGTGATCCTTTTAACCGTTTTAATTTATCTGCCTTTGGTAGACGGTTTATTTGTTTTTTGAGTAGACTTATAATTATTTTTCGTAAATAAAATCATTCGATAAGAATCTGAAATTCTGATTCATTAAAGTGAACAAATTATTTTATGTTTATAAATATGAGGATATTGCCCAAATATTTAAATATGTAATAACCGGAAATACTTAACAATATAAAAATTAGTACAACATATTATGCTATAAGTAATACTTGTAATTTATTTCACGGCAAAGTTTTTCTTTAAATAAGTGGTGTATTAATTTCATTTTATTTGAAGGAGAGTATATTATGAAAAATCATTTTTATTCTATTTTTTACAAAGTATTTTTCCTGTTGGTTTTGTGTAGTATAAATGTTAATATTTTTGCACAATCACAATCTGATTTAGTCTTTCAAAATTCAGTAACAGTAAATCCAACCAGCGGACAGACAGGAAGCAATGCAACTGTAAGCTTCACTATAAAGAACCAAGGCAGCGGTACAGCTAATTCCTCGAAAACTAACATTCGGATAAGCTCTTCAAA
>JAHJTX010000391.1 GCA_018829545.1 Bacteroidota bacterium
AAGAACTAGGAACTAAGAACTCCCGTCCTCGTTAATTCAAAATCCCCCTCCGCTAAATTGTACCTCTTCCTAAAATACTCCTTAGTAAACTTCACCCCTATTTCCGAAAGTATCTTATCCCTATTCTCACTCTCAATAACAACAGTTTCCTTTTTCTGAAACTTAATCTTAGGCGATTTTACTTCAGTCCCATAATTCAAATCAGTATAATATCTCAGCAGTTTGTTAATCCCCAGCTCGACAAGTTTTTTATCAGCAATTCCAATATAACCAAGCATTTCTTTGTGTACCTCTGTCGCTCCGTAGCTTTCTGAACCGCCAATCTCCATTGTCAAAGTTACAAATTTGGCTCAATCTGCAGGTTTAAGAAACCTGAAAAAGAAAATTTTTACTGATCTGCACCCGATCCCTTGATTGCAAAAGGACTTAGAGATTTTGGATTCAGTTTTTTGCAGGGCTATGGATTAACGGAAACTTCGACCATCCTTACGTTAAATCTTATAGATAACTTTAAGGACGATGCTGCCGGAGTGCCACTTCCAAGTGTTAAGCTTAAAATCAATAATCCCGATGGAGACGGAAGCGGAGAAGTCTGGGCAGAAGGTCCATGCATTATGCTGGGATATTATAAGAGTGAAGAAGCAACTAAAAATACTTTTGAGGACGGATGGTTTAAAACCGGTGACAATGGTTTTATCGATGCCGATGGATTCTTACACATCAACGGTAGAATGAAAAACGTGATAATTTCGAACAGTGGAAAAAATGTCTTCCCGGAGGAGATTGAAGACTACTTCAACAGAAGCCCTTATGTACTGTAATCACTTGTTTTTGGCGATAAAGATGATAAACATGATGAAATTATTTCAGCACAAATTGTTGTTGACGCTGAAGCGTTAATTGCCTATTAATAATGAATTGATGAATGAAATAATCCATGAGGAAGTGAAGAAGGTAAATAAACAGTTAGCAGGCTATAAACAAATTAAGAGGTTCCACATTCGCCGGAAAGAATTTGAAAAAACAACAACTCAAAAAATTAAAAGATATAAGGCAAAGCAGGAAAATTCTAGTGAAGAATAATTGAATTTCTTGCGCTAAAGAAAAAACAATCATATATTTGGTTCTCGATTTTTGAGTTCTTATTAGTTTGTTTTCTCTGCGGGAATAGCTCAGTTGGTAGAGCGCAACCTTGCCAAGGTTGAAGTCGCGGGTTCGAGTCCCGTTTCCCGCTCAAAAATCCACGTTGAGTGGATTTTTTGTATACGGCGATGTGGCTTCATCAGACGGAGTTGTGTCAGCAAAATTACGGCGACGTGGCCAAGTGGCTAAGGCGAAGGTCTGCAAAACCTTTATTCATCGGTTCGAATCCGATCGTCGCCTCAAGAAAGCTCGAGAACAAAACGTTTTCGGGCTTTTTCATTTTTAAAAAGGAAAAAAAGTTTCTTAAAATCAATTTCGGATTTCAAAAAAGAGAATTTTTCCATAAACTTTGACCCGTAATATTTAATTATAAAATTCGAAAGGGTAGCGCATGTTTGAATCTTTTTTTGGTGCATTTATAATAATGGTTATGCGCGTATGCGATGTAACCATTGGAACATTCCGAACGATTCTTGTGGTTCATGGGAAAAAATATCATGCGGCAATAGCAGGTTTTTTTGAGGTGCTCATTTGGATTTTCGCAATGAGATACATAGTCCAAAATATGGATCAAACAATAAATTTATTCGCGTATGCGTTTGGATTTGCTGCTGGAAACATACTTGGTGTTAAGCTCGAAGAGAAGGTCGCATTAGGATATGTTCAGATAAATATCATCTCAAGATACGCTACGGACAAAATTGCTGATACTCTTAGATTATCGAGATTTGCAGTTACGCTTTTGCCAGGTGAAGGCGGAGCGGGCGGAGTAACAGTTTTAGTAATTATTATTCGAAGAAAAGATATGAAAAACGTAATGAAAATAGTTGATGAAATTGATACAAAAGCATTTATCACCATTCAGCATTCCCGTCCTTATAGAGGGCATATTCACGGAGCAAGAAAATAGTCGAGAAATTTAAACCGGTTAAAATTCGTCAGATTAGCTAATTAATTGGTATAGTCTGTTTAATCTCCTCAATTCATTAAAATCCTTATCCAAAGAGTAAAAAATGATTGTGCATAAAGTTTTACCCGAAATTGGTTCCGTTGAATTAATAAGAAGCTCAAGAGTAAAAAATATAAACATTTCAATAAGACCTTTTTCTTCCGTAAAAGTAAGTGTTCCCCGCAACGTTAGTTTTGATGAAGCGATTTCAGTTGTTGAAAACAAGAAGGCATGGATTCTTCGTCATAGAAAAAGGATCGCAGAAATTGAGTCTCAAAGAACAGTATTTAATTTGACAACGATATTTACAACTCGTGAGCATTTTATTTCTCTTCAAATTGAGGAAACGCAGAGAACTCTTATCAAAGAAAATCAAAAAAGCGTCAAAGTGATTTTCCCCAAAGGAAGTGACATTAATAGCGAGTTTGTACAACAGACTATGAACAGTGTGGTCAACGAAGTTTTTAGAAGAGAGGCAAAAAAATACCTGCCAAATAAGGTAAACGACCTTAGCAGAAAATTTGACATCCCATTCAGGAAACTTTTTATAAAAAACATTCGCACAAGATGGGGAAGTTGCTCGGTTCAGAACAATATAAATTTATCAATACATCTTATGAGACTGCCTGAGGAATTAATAGATTACGTTGTTCTTCACGAACTTTGCCATGTTTTGGTAAAAAATCATAGTCCAATATTTTGGAAAAAGTTAGATGAAATTTGTCCAAATGCAAAAAAAAAGGATAAAATGCTGCAAAAATATAAGCTGAGTATTTATTAATTATACTTAATATTTTAATGTATTGTTTGGGAGATTTCACTTTTTGGCTATTACTTTTATAAAAATGGACTAGTTAAAAATGACTAGTTCTAGCTATTCCCCCTGAGTTCATATTTCTGTATAATTTCCTACCAACAATAAAATATTATGCAAACAGAAATAAATATATCAGAGTTAGATATTTCCTTTCTACAGGCTTATTTGATGGGAATTTTTAGCGGCGGGGCAAAATGCACCGGTCATTTCGAGCATACGGATTGGTACTTGAATAACAAGTATCATAATAATGGTAATAACGAAATGAAAAGTTACTTGGTAGGCGAGGGCGCTACCTGTGACTGTGCGGTGCTAAAAAATATCGAGTCAAATTTCAGCCAATCATTTCTAAACAGAATCCCTCGTCACTAAAATCTCTTCTTGCTTTACCAAAGTTGCAATCAAATGATTTATTATCGTATATTTCCCACTCACTTTTCACATTCAATAAATAAGCGTATTTCTCAATAATAAGGTGCAATATGGCGAATGCACTAAAGATTTTGGTTCCCGCAATTGGATTTGTATTTTTATCGGCTCTTGCGGCTCTAATGTTTCAACGGATATTTACAGAAGAAGAAATAGAGATAACAATAATAAAGATGCAAAGTTTTAAAACTGATGACAACGAAACTGGTCATTTAATTTATACTAAGGATGAAGTTTTTGTAAATGTGAATAATGCTTGGCAGGGCAAAAGGGATGCAGAAATAATTCAAAAGAAACTTCATCGCGCTAAGCGTTTCAAAGTGAAAGTTATAGGTTACAAACTCGATATTAACGTAGGATTTTTACCCCAATATAGAAACATAATTGAAGTGCTGGATGATAGCGAAGATTTAAAATCGAAGTATGGATTTAGTAAATAAAATTACACTCCGATACCGCATATAGCATTAAAATAAATTCTTCCCATAAAAAGACAACTTTTTCAAAATAAGACCGTCTATTTACTCGAACATTGTTAATCATTCTTTGTGGGAAGAAATGAAAGCATTAAAAACTATTTTGGTTCAATTATTGTTAATACCTTTCCTGTTTACTTCTACACTATCCGCCACCGATCTGCCCGTAATTAAATTCAAAATACAGTACAGTCAAATTGAAAAAACTCTTCTTGCAGGATTGTGCTCAGATAATTTGGGATTAAAAATTAGTTCTGCTTATTTGCTCGTGGAGATCAAATATAAAAAGGCTGTACAACCGCTTACAATAATGCTGAGAGATTCGAAAGATGAACGCGAGAGATTGGTTGCAGCACTGGCGCTCATAAAAATTGATACTGATCGCAGAAGATATGTTGTTAAGCAAGGCTGCTTACTTAACAACTCGCAGCGTGTTAGAGAAAGATGCAAACAGCTTTACTGCGCTGTGATGTCGCAAAAGTTGAAGGATGCCGCACCTGAGGTTGAATCTCAGTACAACGGATTAGCGGTAAGTAGTTTTACTGAATGACTAATCAGTTTTCGTACTTATTGTGGATATCAAAATTAAATTCCCGGGGGTAATACTAATGACTTCGGGAATTTATTTTGTCAACTGAATTGAGAGTTTCAAATTAGTGTCTTCATAATTTCCTCTATCACTTCATAATTCATATTTAGTCAGAATTATTTTATCTTTGCACACAAAATAAAGATCAACGGATATATGAATTCTGATAGAGAAGACTTAGTTAATCATCTTAAGACAAGAGGAATTACAGATCAAGCAGTTCTGGATGCGGTAGGAAAGGTGGAAAGGCAATTATTTGTTCCGGATGTAATTAAGCATCATGCTTATAAAGATGTTGCACTCCCAATCGGACACGGACAAACAATTTCGCAACCCTACACTGTTGCTTTTATGACTCAAGCATTGCGGGTAAAAAAAGATTCAAAGATTTTGGAAATCGGTACCGGTTCAGGATATCAAGCTGCAATTTTACATTCGATGGGTGCAAAGGTTTTTTCTATTGAAAGATTTTATGAGATATACACTAAAACTCAAAAACTTTTTGATGACTTGGGAATTCGCGTGGCGTTGCGATGCGGCGACGGAACAATTGGTTGGGAAGAATTTGCTCCTTACGACGGAATAATTGTAACTGCAGGAGGACCTAATATTCCGGACAAATTAAGAAATCAGCTTGCGGTCGGGGGCGTTATGGTTATTCCCGTTGGAGATAGAAGGTCGCAGACAATTAATATTTTAACAAAAGTCGATGAAGATAACTTTGAAATTATTGAAGTCCCGGATTTTGCCTTTGTTCCCTTAATTGGGAGAGACGGTTGGAAAGAAGTGTAATTATAATAACCGGACCAACTTGCTCCGGTAAAACAGCATTGAGTTTAAAAGTTGCTAATATTTTGAAATCGGAGATTATTTCTGCAGATAGCAGACAAATTTTCAAATACCTTAATATTGGAACTGCAAAACCTTCCGAAGAAGAATTAAAAAAAAATAAGCACTATTTCATCGATCACTTAAAACCTGATGAATATTATAATGCGAGCATTTTTGAGAACGAAGCTCTAAAAATTTGTAACAATCTTTTCTCGCAAAATAGAATACCCATAATCGTGGGTGGTTCAGGACTATACATTAAAGCGTTGGTTGATGGAATTTTTGATTCGGAGAAAACTGATTTTAAATATCGTGAGTTTCTTCTTTCTGAAAGAAAAACCAAAGGCAATGAACATTTGCATAATATGCTAAATTCTGTTGATCCCGTAAGCGCATCTAAGATGCTTCCGCAAAATTGGAAGCGAGTAATGAGATGCTTGGAAGTTTACCATTCAACCGGTTTCTTCATTTGGGAGGAGCATAATAAGCAAAACCGGAAAGAAAATATTTCATTCCATCAGTTTGCTTTGGATGTTCAAAGAAAAAAACTTTACTCAGATATTGAAACAAGAGTGGATCTAATGATTAACTCCGGATTGATTGAGGAGGTAAAATCAATTTTGGAAATGGGTTACAATAGAGATATCAATTCATTAAATACTGTCGGCTATAAAGAAATTATTTCGTTTCTATTTAGTGAAGTTACTTTGGAAAGAGCGGTTGAACTAATAAAACGTAATACCCGCCGGTATGCCAAGCGGCAATTAACTTGGTTTAGAGGTGATAATAGAATAAAGTGGATTTCAAAAGGCGACTCAGCAAATTTGGATTTTATAGCAGAAGAAATAATTTCCGACACAACTTCAATTTGAAGGTAACAGTAATTATAAATATATTGAAAGCGATATTTTTACTTAAGGCATTTGATGAAAGATAAAATACGAATAGCATCGGGACAAGGTTTTTGGGGAGACTTGATTGAAGCTCCTTACTATCAAGTAACGAGAGGAGAAATCGATTATCTGGTTATGGATTATTTAGCAGAAGTAACCATGTCAATTCTTCAGAAGCAGAAAAACAAAAATCCAAATCTTGGTTATGCAAGAGACATTCCCGAATTGATGGAGCGCATCCTGCCGATAATCAAGGAGAAAAATATCAAAGTAATTACAAATGGCGGAGGCGTAAATCCTGTTGCTTGCGCTGAGGCTGTTGTTGATGTAGCACAGAAGTTGGGTATCGAAAAATTAAAAATCGCTGTTGTTGTCGGCGACAATATTCTTGAACGGATCGATGAGTTTCTCGAATCCGGAATTGAATTAAATCATATGGAAACCGGCGAATCAATTGTAAAAATTAAAGAAAGAGTTTTAAGCGCTAACGTATATTTTGGCGCTTTCCCAATTGTTGAAGCTTTGCAGAAAGGAGCGGATATTGTAATCACCGGTAGAACTACCGATACCGGACTAACACTAGCGCCGATGATTCATGAGTTTGGATGGGATATTAATGATTACAATAAATTATCGGCAGGAACTGTTGCAGGGCATATTCTGGAATGTGGAGCACAAGCCACGGGTGGAAATTTCTTAGGCGATTGGGAATCGATTGAGAATTTTGCGGAGGTGGGTTTCCCTATTGCAGAAGCATATCCGAACGGTGAAGTAATAATTACAAAACACGAAAGCCTTGGCGGCAAAGTTACTTTTGAAACTATTGCCGAGCAGCTTTTATATGAAATCGGCGATCCAAAAAATTACATTACACCCGATTGCGTTGCAGATTTTGCATCAATCAAATTAGAAGATTTAGGAAATAACCGTGTAAAAGTTTTTGATGTTAAAGGTGAAAAAGAAACCGAGTTTTATAAGGTATCGGTTTCGTATGCCGACGGATGTTCCGCCGTTGGTTCTCTAACATATTCATGGCCTCAGGCGTTAACCAAAGCAAAAGCAGCGGATAGAATTCTTCGTAAAAGGTTAGAAAATCTTAACCTCCAATTTGATGAAATTCGAACCGATTATATTGGTTACAATGCAACACACGAATCCCTCGCAAAAGAAATAAATGAAGATGACATAAACGAAATCATGATGCGAATTGCAGTAAGATCGCATGATAAAAAATCTATCGAAAGATTCGGAAGAGAAATAGCGCCTCTTATTTTGACCGGTCCGCCAAGTGTAACGGGCTTCGCAGGTGGTAGACCAAAACCCAGCAAAGTAGTAGCGTATTGGCCTGCGTTAATCCCAAAATCTCTCGTTCATCCTGAAGTAAAAATCCTTGAATGGAAGTGAAGGCGAAAATAGAATGAAAATAAAATTACGTGATATTGCTCATGGAAGAAGCGGCGATAAAGGGGATGCCGCAAATATTGGGATTATTGCTTACGATGACCGTGGATATGAAATTATTGAGAAGCATCTTACTGCAGAAAAAGTGAAAAAGCATTTTGATGGCATTTGCCGCGGCAAAGTTGAGAGATACGAACTTCCAAATTTGAGAGCTTTAAATTTTCTCCTCCATAACACACTCGGAGGCGGGGGAACTGTATCACTAAAATTTGACGCTCAAGGTAAAACTCTCGCCGCTGCTCTTCTGAGGATGGAAATAGAAATAGAGAATTAATTTAAATAGATTTTAACCGTTCATGCTTTCTTTACTCGACATTGTTATTCAATTTATCTATTATGATTAATTCCAATTTTCTTGTAATCAATGCAAATAGGAATTTACTTTCTTAGGAGGACAAATTATGAGTAGAACCGTCGGAATAATCGGTTACGGCGCTTACATTCCTCGAAACCGCATCAAAGTTGAAGAAATTGCAAAAATATGGGGAGCTGATGCCCCTAGTTACAAAAAAGGATTAATGCTACGGGAAAAATCAGTTCCTTCACCCGATCAAGACACAATTACTATGGCAGTGGAAGCAGCAAAAAACGCATTAAAACGCTGCACAATTAATCCGGAAGAAATCGGGGCAATTTATGTCGGCTCTGAATCTCATCCTTACGCCGTTAAACCATCCGGAACTGTTGTCGCTGAAGCCATTGGAGCAACCCCTTCTATTCATTGCGCCGATTTTGAGTTTGCTTGCAAGGCTGGATCTGAAGCGATGTTTGTGGCTCATGGACTAGTGAAGGCGGGATTAATAAAATACGGATTGGGAATAGGGGCGGATACTTCACAGGGCGCGCCAGGAGATGCGCTTGAATACAGCGCCTCGGCTGGAGCTGCGGCTTTCATTTTCGGAGAGAATGATTTACTTGCTGAAATTGAAGAGACGTACTCCTTCATGACAGATACGCCGGATTTTTGGAGGCGCGAACATCAATTTTATCCTCAGCACGCAGGGCGGTTTACGGGTGAAACGGCATACTTCAAACATTCATTGAGTGCGGCAATGGGGATTATGGAAAAGAGTGGTACTAAACCGGATGATTTTGATTTTGCTGTTTTTCATCAGCCAAACGGAAAGTTCCCTTTGAGAGTGGGAAAGACTCTGGGATTCCCTAAAGAGAAAATTGAAACCGGCTGGCTGGTACCCACATTGGGCAATACTTACTCAGGGGCTTCGCCACTGGGTTTAACTGCAGTACTTGACGCAGCAAAACCAGGCAATAGAATTTTGATGGTATCCTATGGCTCCGGAGCGGGAAGCGATGCTTTCATTTTTAAGTGCACAGATAAATTGATCGAAGTTCAAAACAATGCAAAATTGACGAGAGATTATCTAGACAAAAATCAAAAGTATTTGGATTATGGAACATATTCTAAATACAGAAAAAAAATTATTAAAAATGCATAAATAATTTTATACGAATTAATGGAGGAGACAAAATCAATGCGCGATGTAGCTATTATCGGAATAGGGATGAATGAAAAGTGGGGCGAACTTTGGGATAAATCAATTAGAACAATATTTACCGAAGCGGCGCTTAATGCAATGGATGACTGCAATGTTGATCACATTGATTCAATGTACATCGGATGCATGAGCGGAGGATTATTTGTAGGACAGGAACATCTCGGCTCAATGTTAGCAGATAATTTGGGCGCGGATTTCATTCCAGCAACTCGAGTTGAATCAGCGTGCGCTTCGGGCGGATTAGCATTCAGACAAGCTTTTATGGATGTTGCAAGCGGAATGAGTGAAATTGTTTTAGCGGGCGGCGTAGAAAAGATGCTGGATGTTGATGGCGGCGCGGCAACTTATGCCTTATCTACTGCCGCTGATCAGGAATATGAATGTTTTCATGGCGTAACTTTCCCTGGACTTTATGCGATGATTGCCAACGCACACATGGCTAAATATGGCACTACCCGAAAACAACTTGCTCATGTTTCTGTGAAAAATCACATGAATGGATCAAAAAATCACCGTGCACAATTTCCGTTTAAAACAACTTTAGAAGAAGTCGTTAATTCAGTGATGGTAGCCGATCCTTTAACAATCATGGATTGTTCGCCAGTTACCGATGGAGCCGCGGCTGTAATACTCTGCCCTTTGGATTTGGCAAAAAAGAAATTCGCTAATAAGCCTATTATTAAAGTAATAGGTTCGGGTCACGCAACGGATTCGATTGCACTTCACGACCGTAAGGATTTGACGTGGCTTTCTGCAGTAGAATTATCCGGCAAACGTGCGTTAAAAATGGCGGGCAAAAAAATAGCAGATATTAATGTTTGCGAAGTGCACGATTGTTTCACTATTGCCGAAATATGTGTTACAGAAGCTTTGGGAATTTTTGAACCTGGCATGGGAGGACCCTCAGTTGAAAGCGGTATAACTAATATTGGGGGAAAGATTCCGGTAAATACATCCGGTGGATTAAAGAGTAAAGGGCATCCGGTTGGAGCAACGGGAATTGCACAGATAATAGAAATTACCGAGCAACTGAGAGGCATTTCCGGCGATAGGCAAGTAAATGGAGCTAAAGTAGGCATGACGCAGAACATGGGCGGATCTGGAGGAAGTTCTGTATGCCATATTTTGGAGGTAAATTAAAATGGGAATAACTGCGAGAAATTGGAGAGAATATCCGCAGCGGTATAGATTAGAAGCCGCTAAGTGTTCACAATGCGGAAAGGTGTTTTTCCCGCCGCGATTAATTTGTAATCAATGCAAATCCAGAAAATTCGAAACGATAAAGCTTCCCGGAGAAGGAACCGTTAAAACGTTTACTGTAATTAGAGTTGCACCTACAAATTTTATTGATGAAGTCCCCTACGCGATTGGAATAATTGAATTGCTCGAGGGATTTTCAACTATGATGCAGATTGCAGATTGTGACCCCGAGAAAATTTCAATCGGGATGAAAGTAAAACTTGAGTTTAGAAAAATTCAATCGGACGGAGAAGCAGGCGTAATAATGTATGGTTATAAAGCTGTGCCAGTTAGTGAATAAATATTATTTCTAATATAAAGTATTATAGTTGGCAATAAAATAATTCAATAAAAGTTACGGCTTACGTATATTTGCCAATCAAATTTAGAATAATATTACCAGGAGTTATTGTGTACGAAGAACAGTTAAGATTGGTTAAAAATCAAAAAGGGAAAATAGATAAGCTACGAGGTTATCTTTGACGTTGAGGCAAAGTTAAATAAAATTGCAAAATTAAAATCAGAAACAGAAGCAGATGGTTTTTGGAACGATCAAAGAAAGGCGCAGGAAATTCTTCAAGAAATTAAAAAGTTGGAAATCTGGGTTAACCTTTACAATAATCTTCAGAAAAAATATACAAATCTAAACGACCTTATTGAAATTGCAGAGTTGGAAAAAGAGGAATCTCTTTTAAGTGAAATTGATGCCGAAGTTTCGACTTTAGAAAAAGCGGTTGAGCAGCTTGAACTAAAAAGTATGCTTAGCGGAAGGGACGACGATAAACCTTGTATCATGACAATTCATTCCGGCGCCGGAGGAACTGAGGCGCAGGATTGGGCAGAAATGCTGTTTAGAATGTACCTTAGATACGGCGAACAAAACGATTTTAAGATGACACTGATTGATATTCTGGAAGGAGATGGTGCAGGAATTAAAAGCGCCACACTAGAAGTTTCGGGTGAATTTGCTTTCGGTTATCTGAAAGCAGAAGCTGGGGTTCACAGATTAGTGAGAATTTCTCCATTCGACTCGAATAAAAAAAGACACACTTCTTTTGCTTCCGTTTTTGTAATTCCCGAAATAGACGATTCAATCGAGATTGATATAAATCCCGCTGATCTTAGAATTGATACTTACCGTTCCGGCGGAAAAGGCGGGCAGAATGTAAATAAAGTTGAAACTGCAGTAAGAATCACTCATATCCCAAGCGGAATTGTTGCAGCCTGTCAAAGTGAACGATCACAGGTTCAAAATAAAGCTAATGCATTCAAACTTTTGAAATCGAAGATGTACCAAGTGGAGATTGAAAAAAAGGAAGCTGAACTTGACGAGATCGAAAAGAAAAAAATGAAAATTGAGTGGGGAAGTCAAATAAGGTCTTACGTTTTTCATCCGTATAACATGGTTAAAGATCACCGTACAAACGAAGAAACTTCAAACACACAGGCAGTAATGGACGGCGATATTCATGCTTTTATAAAATCTTATTTATTGAAATTTTCGATTAATTAGCATGGCGAAAAATAAATCAATTGAATCGAAAGAAGATTTTTTTGACCGCGTATATAAAATTGTCGCGCTAATTCCACTTGGAAAAGTTACAACATACGGTGCAATTGCTGAAGTTTGCGGGATAAAGTCATCTGCCCGCACAGTTGGATGGGCGTTGAACGGAGCAAAAAATTCAAATCTTCCGTGTCATAGGGTTGTAAACCGGTTCGGCGCATTAACCGGAAAATTGCATTTTGAAAATCCGGACTTGATGAAAGAACTGTTGGAATCCGAAGGTGTGGAATTTGATTCAGACGGAAACGTTTTGATGGGAAAATATTTGTGGATACCAAAATTGAAATAAGTCAACCGGGGCATTAATCTAATTGCATAGTAATTATTTCTGCCCCGATGACTTTCCCCGGATATTGATTGATGGAGGAGTTTAGTAACGGTTAATCTCCAACGACGAAACACCGCCATTAAATTCAATCAATACTTTTTTGTTCACTCTTTCAAAATTATCCGAAACATATTCTTCGGAATTAATTTTTCTGAAATCTTTCAAATTCTTTGCAACAAAAACCATTTCTCCTGTTAATTTCACTCCAAACTCTTCAGGAATTAATAGCTGGAGGGAAGAAGCTCCCATTTTAACTTCAACATTTACTAGATCAGACTTAGCGCCGAGTTTCATTTTTGTTTTTGCCGCGCCAGAGTTTATTTCAATGTTTTTAACTTTGTACTCCGACAGATCAATATCATTTTTTGCCGCTCCGAGATCGAACTTAATATTCCAAACGGGTTTTTCATTCAACATAATTTCAATTTTATTCTGCGGCTTTTCACCAAGGAGATCGAATGAAGCTCGCTCCATTTCAAAAACCAGCTTCGCAGTATCATCTTCCCTCTCTGAATCAAGGGAATATTCCACAAGGCTTCCGATTAAATCTGCATGAAACAATTCATCAGTTTTGCCGCCAATTAATATTTTTCCGGCGCCGGCGGAAATTGTTAAATCAACTTTTTTTATCTCGGGATCAAAAGATGAATTGAATTCCATTACTTCGTACGAGTCGCATTCTTCAATTCTTTCGTCAAACCATAATCCGTCAAAAATATTGTAGATGGTTCCAAACACAATTATTCCCATAAATATTCCGAATAGTAAAACAACGAATGGTTTGAACTTGGTTTTATTCGAAATGATTGAGAGTCCACAGAAGATTAAAATAAGAGGCCAGAGGTCCCACACGAAATACCAATCAACGCAAATTAAATCATATCTTACAAGAAGGAATAATGATCCTAGCGCTAAGAAAAATGTACCCCAAAATAGCTGTGATGTTTTCATAATTTTTTATCTATTAAATTTTAGTGAATTCCATAGAAGTAATATTCCTAATCCAATTAAAAAGAATGGCATCAAATCTTCAAAATCGAAATAAGGAAAAAATCTAATTGAAAGGAAGAAAATTCCTAAACAAATTAAGACCAGCCCGATTATTAAACGCCCGTTTTTTTTGGGTGCGGTTCCCATTTCAGAATAATACTTTTTCTCTTTTTCTTCGAATGATTTAAAATCTTCTTCGTCTTTAGCTTTGTCTCCATTTGGCTGTGAGTATTGCACATCATATGGTTCTTCCGGCAGTACAACCCAAAGAATTATGTAAAAAATTATTCCAATTGAATTCATAAACCCGAGTAGAACAAAAAACACCCTGCTCAGAATTCTATCGATGCCCAAATAGTCTGCAATGCCGGAGGCAACTCCACCTAATACTCTTTGATTGCGCGATCTATATAATTTAGTTTTCATATTCTTTCATGTTTAATTCGAAACTTAAGACGCTATGCGATTGAAAAGGTTTTACTGAAATTGATTTTGTGCAAAAATATTTATGAGTCGACTCTAAAAAGGTTCTTTTGTGTAATGTCATTGCGATCCCGATTTAGCCAAGATTTAATGCCTATTATCGGGAGAAGCAATTTTGTGAATTTAGCTCAAAATCAAAAGATTGCTTCGTCTCCATATGAATCGCATAGGCGTCAACTTAACAAATATGTTTTTAATTAATATTTGTACGATTGTTTTGATTTTAGTAAAATCTAAAAGATTTATATATCATCTACAACCCTGATAAACCGGAAAAGCCAAAATCAAAATTTCAAAACCTGGCCCGATTATTTTGTCGGGATAAATCACAATATTCAATAAACAATCACAAATCCCACTAATCCAGAAAAACCAAGAAACAAAAAACAAATAACAAATAAATCACAATATTCAATCACCAATCCCCCTAGGAGGTTGTCCGAGAACTGCGTAATTTCATACTCCAACGGTTTCAACCGTTGGTTTATAAGCTAAAAACGTACTTTTTGTTATCCGTTTAACGGATTTCCTAGTTCTCGGACAACCTCCTAAGTCACTATATTTTTTCAGCACGAGGCTGAAAAAAAACCACTCGTGGAGTGGGAAAAATACAAATAAATTTAGTTAATTAGAGCACATAAAAAACTCAAATAAGTTTGAGTCCACTCCGAAAAACCCCAAACGGGTTAAAACCCGTTTGGGAAAGTTTGTTTTTAGCTTGTTATCCCCACGTTAAAACGTGGGGTTAATAACAATATGACTTTTCAGAGT
>JAHJTX010000392.1 GCA_018829545.1 Bacteroidota bacterium
AACTACTCAGCACGGATGATTTTTTTGCCACTAAGGCGCAAAGGCACTAAGAAGCACAAAGAATTTATTAGTAGAACTTAGTGAAACTTTGTGTCTTCGTGTCTTTGTGGCATATTTTGAATTACAATTTATGTGGCTGCGGAGTGGTATTTTAATAATATTTAGATAATTTACTACTACCTGAAGACTGATTTTACTACCGAATGATTTTTCGAGAACTTGATATAGATTATGAAAAATATTGAATGTAAAACTAAAAAATTTACTCGGCATGCAATTCAAAAAATGTTTCAAAGAAATATTACTAAATTAGAAATTGATAATGTTATCACTTCCGGGAAAGTAATAAAAGAATACCTGACAGATTCACCTTTACCAAGTTTTTTGCTGCTTGGCTTTAATGATAATCGACCACTTCATATTGTAATTGCATTTAATAAGTCAGATTATATTTGCATTATTGTTACGGTTTATGAACCTGATCCAAGGCTTTGGAAAGATAATTTTACAAGGAGAATTA
The DNA here is from genome assembly GCA_018829545.1 of Bacteroidota bacterium. Classification (GTDB taxonomy): domain Bacteria; phylum Bacteroidota; class Ignavibacteria; order Ignavibacteriales; family Melioribacteraceae; genus JAHJTX01. The sequence continues at coordinate 521 of JAHJTX010000392.1, forward strand.
AATAATGAAATGCCAATTATGTAAAAATGGAACAACGGAAAAAGGAAGTGTAACAGTTACACTTGAAAGAGGAATTACAGTAGTGTTAATTAAGAATGTTCCGGCAGATATTTGTGAGAATTGCGGTGAATATTATCTCGATGAAGAAACAACTTACAACATTCTATCTAAAGCAGAAACTGCCGCGCAAAATAATGCGGAAGTCGAAATTCTTCAATATGCAGCATAATAACAACATATGTCACGGATAAGGTGGAGCATACGACAACCCTCTCAGCGGGGCAAAAGAAGGTGAATTAATATGGACAAAGTAAAAATATATTACAGCAAAGATAAAGATACTATTGATATTTGGTTTGGAAATCCTGAACTTGAAATGATTTGCTATCAGAAATAAATCAACCTGTCCCGCAGAATGCCCTTGTTCCTTCTATTCCAGCGGGATCAATTCAAATGGAAAAATTAGTTAGTGGGTACAATCATACAATCATACATTCATACAATCTGAAATTAGGTTCTGTTCTTGTCTCCGTTTCCCCCAAATACTTCCGCCCAACAGAAGTTGACTTACTAATCGGCGATCCTTCAAAAGCAAAGACACAATTGGGCTGGGCGACGAAAACTGAATTGTCTGAATTAGTTAAAATTATGGCTAAGTCTGATTTTGAAAAAGTAAAAGCAAATAATTTGTAGAAAGTTGGCAATCCACAGTCCGCAGTTCCAAAAATATAGACTGCCAACTGAAGACTGAAAGCTGGAGACTGAAAATGAGTGATTTCAGAGATTTACTTGTCTATAAAAAAGCATTTACCCTCGCAATGAGAATATTTGAGATAACAAAATCATTCCCAAAAGAAGAGAAATATTTTTATCCCGTGAAATTTGAAATAAATTTCCTAATTAAAATAAGATTAATAAAATATATTCTTGTTTAAGTATAATTAAAATTCTACTATTTCACGGGACAAGTAGACCAAATAAGAAGATCTTCACGTAGTGTTTGTGCTTGTATTGGTGAAGCTTATAGAAAACGTCAGTATGAAGCACATTTTGTTTCCAAAACATCCGATGCAGATATGCTCCGAAGGAGTCCCTTTGGGAGAAAACAGTGAAACCCAAGTATGGTTGGATTTTTCATTAGCTTATAAATATATAAATGAACAAAGTTATGATAAACTACTTGAAAAATCTGCAGAAGTAGGGAGATTATTAAACCATATGATTAATAATCCAGAAAAATACATAAATAAAAAATGACTTTGCTTCAATGATAACTATATGTGAAAATTCAAATTTGCAAACTGCTCATTGCATACTGTTAACTGAACCTGAATGGAAAGGTGAAGGCGTAAACGAAAAAGGAATCATAAAAGCAATTAAAAAAGATATTCCAATATTCCACCGGTCTCGGCGAAGCGAAGCGAAGACGGAACATTCCAATATTCCAGTTCCCACTAACTGTGTAGTTGGCGATGTTATTGTAGTTATAGATCCCAAATATTTTAGACCTACTGAAGTAGAATTACTTATTGGAAACCCATCTAAAGCAAAAGAAAAACTTGGGTGGGAAGCTAAAACAAATTTACATGAACTAGTATCTAAAATGATAAAAAGTGATTTGTATTAATAAAAATGATTAGGAACAAAACTCAAAATATTATAAACCAAGGCGAAGGTATTTCTGTTGAGTTCAAAACTGCTACCAACCAATTGCCAAACAACTTATTTGAAACTATTTCTGCGTTCTTAAATAAAAGTGGAGGTACAATTCTGCTTGGAGTTGGTGACGATAAAAAGATACATGGTGTTGATAAACAAGTCGTTGATGAGTTAAGTAAACAGATAGCAAATTTGAGTAACAATCCACTAAAATTATTCCCATCATTTTTATTGGAACCTCAAATTGTTGAATATAAAGATAAAAAACTGATATCTATTTTTGTTCCTATATCCTCGCAAGTACATAAAACATCAGGTAAAATATTTGACCGTAGTGTTGATGGAGATTTTGAATTAAGAACTGATGAACAGATTAAATCACTTTATCAACGGAAAAGTACATACTATTCGGAAAATACAATTTATCCCTTTTTGAAAGAAAGTGATTTAATACCTGAAGTTGTTAGTAAAGCTAGAAAGATGATTAAGGTAAATAAGCCGAACCATCCTTGGAATGAATTAAGTAACGATGAGTTTTACAGAATTACAGGCCTTTTCAGAAATGATTATCGTACAGGTGAAGAAGGGTTTACTTTAGCTGCTATTTTATTGTTTGGAAAAGAGGAAGTTATTAAAAGTGTTCTGCCTCATTATAAAATTGATGCGCTTGTAAAGATAAAAAACTTAGATAGATATGATGATAGAGATAACATTAGGTGCAATTTAGTTGAAGCTTACGATAGATTAATGAGCTTTGTGGAAAAACATTTACCTGATAAATTTCATTTGGAGGGTACACAACGGATTTCTTTGCGAGATAAAATATTTAGGGAAGTAATTGCCAATTTGTTAATTCACAGAGAATATACCAATGCTTATCCATCAACATTTATTATATATAGGTATAAAGTGATTGCAAAAAATGCTAATAAAGCACATTATTTCAAATTACTCACGCCAAATAACTTTGAGCCATTTCCTAAAAACCCCGACTTAGCTACTGTATTTACACAAATAGGCTATAGCGAAGAACTTGGAACAGGGATACGAAATGTATATAAATTTTCAAAACATTATTCTGGAAGTGATAATATTATTTTTAGTGAAGACGATGTTTTTGTTACCGAAGTCCCCTTGAGTGATTTCAACGAAAAACACACAAACAAAAATGACGAATTAAATGACGAATTAAATGACGAATTAAATGACGAATTAAATGCTGGTCAAAAAATTGTTTTTAAATTCATTAAGAATAATAAAAATAAAATGGCTAAAGATATATCTGAAATATTAAATATGCCGTTTGGAACAGTTGATAGACACATTAGATTCTTATTAAAAAAGGAACTAATTGAACGAAAAGGGAGTAAAAAAACGGGTGGGTATTTTACTAAACTAAATTAAATTTATCAGAAAGAGATATTAAAAAACTTAAAGAATTAAAGATTATTGAGCGTATTGGTTCAGATAAAACGGGCTATTGGAAAATATTGTGAAGTTTTATATGCAAATTAGTGTTGGGTAATCTTGATTCTAAACCTGATTTGGGTTATTCCCCCTAATATTGCTTGCCACGTGAAATCATATTTCAAGATAATTTAGGCTTTTGCAAACCTTTATCTTTACAAGAAACGGTTATTTTCTAAACCTTATTTCTTGCGGCTTGCCACGTGAAATCATATTGTGTAATTATTATTATTTCAAAATCTAGTTTGTTAAAAAGGATATGTAGATAAACAATACTTATTTCATTTGGCTTGCCATGTGAAATCATATTTTCTGAACTTATTTCATTTGGCCTGCCACGTGAAATCATATTTGCCGAACTTTATTTCACGTGGCGATGGTATGTGGCGAATGCTCCAGCACTCTGAAGCAGAAGACTTTGTTCTAGCTACCGGTGAAACAAACACTGTACGCAAATTTGTAGAACTAACCTTCAAAGAATTAGGAATAGAAATTGAATGGCAAGGCGAAAATGAAAACGAAAAAGGAATTGTTAAAAACGTTCGTGGTTTTGAAGTGCTTAGTGCAGAGTTTCAAAACGCCCAAACAAAGAACCAAGAACCAAGTACTTTATTATTACAACCCGGTTCCGTTGTAGTTGCCGTAGATCCAAATTATTATCGTCCGACTGAAGTTGACTTACTTATTGGCGATGCTTCTAAAGCAAAGGCTGCATTTGGCTGGGAAGCAAAAACTAAGTTTGATGAACTTGCAAGATTAATGGCAAAAGCTGATTTTGAAAAAGTACTAAAAAGAGGTTTCTAATTCTTACTACTTGATACTTAATTCTTGATTCTATTTTTTTATTCTACCGCCCAACAGAAGTTGAGCTATTGATAGGTAATGCTACAAAAGCAAACAATGAACTAAATTGGAAACCAAAAGTAAAATTTGATGAATTAGTAAAGATTATGGCTAAGGCTGATTTTGAAAAAGTAAAAG
>JAHJTX010000393.1 GCA_018829545.1 Bacteroidota bacterium
GAAGCTTCTGCGAACTCAATGGTTCACGGTAATAAACGTGATAAAAATAAATTCGTTGAGATTTACGTACAGGTCTTTGAAGACAGATTGGAAATAACATTTAAAGATCAAGGAAATGGCTTCAATCCTCAAGCAGTTCCCGACCCAACAAACTCAGAAAACATATTAAAAGAAAGCGGCAGAGGAATTCATATTATGAGATCATTTCTTGATGATCTAAAATTCAATTTCACTCCTTCCGGTACAGAAGTAACTCTTGTTCTCAATTTTTAGCAAGGATATTTTATATACATAAAATAAATTCCATATATTCTTTCATGGTTCTTTTTTCTTTTTGATTATATTTGATTACTAACTATTGCAACTCAAAACTTAAAATGGAGTGAAGATGGCACGAAAAAAAATAGCCCTTATTGGGGGCGGTCAAATTGGCGGTGTATTAGCCCAATTGATTTCGCTAAAAGAATTAGGTGATGTTATACTGTTTGATATCGTTGAGGACCTACCACAGGGTAAAACCCTTGATATTGCTGAAGCATCCCGTATAGACGGATTTGATGTTTCTGTAAAAGGAACTAATTCGTACAAAGATATTGAAGGTTCGGATATCGTAATTATTACAGCAGGCTTACCAAGAAAACCCGGAATGAGCAGAGACGACCTTTTAGTTACCAATGCAAAAATAATGCAGCAGGTCGCTGAAGGTGTAAAGGAATTTGCATCTAACGCATTTGTGATTGTAATATCAAATCCTTTGGATGCAATGGTTACTCTTTTCCAAAAGGTTTCCGGAATTCCGCATCATAAGGTGATGGGTCAAGCAGGCGTTTTAGATTCATCCAGATTTTCCACTTTCATTGCGTGGGAACTTGGCGTTTCAGTAAAAGATATCAATGCTATGGTTCTCGGCGGTCATGGCGATACTATGGTGCCATTAGTTAGATATGCCAATGTTAATGGAATGCCCGTAATGGAATTGCTTGAAAGGAAATATGGCGACGCCGAAAAGGCTAAAGAAGTAATGAAGGCAATGGTTGACCGGACAAAGATGGCCGGCGGCGAAGTTGTAAAATTGCTAAAAACCGGTTCCGCTTTTTATTCCCCAGCATCGGCAGCAGTTCAAATGACCGAAGCAATTTTAAAGGATGAAAAAAGAGTTCTACCTACCTGCGCTTTCGTTAAAGATCAATACGGAGCGGATGGGGTATACTTAGGAGTTCCCGCTGTTCTTGGAGCAGACGGGGTTGAAAAGGTTCTTGAAATATCACTTGACGAAGAAGAAACTGCGGCATTAAATAATTCTATTAATGCTGTTACAACTCTTGTAGCTGATATGGAAAGGCTTGGATTTTAACTGCAATAAAAAAGCCCTCGTAAAGAGGGCTTTTTGTTTAGAAGAAAACTTCGATTATGACGCGTAAACGCTGACATATTTTCTATTGCTTCTTTTTACTTCGAACTTCACACAACCTTCAATGGTAGCAAATAGTGTGTCATCAGAACCAATCTTTACATTATTGCCCGGATGAAATTTTGTTCCTCTTTGTCTAACCAAAATGGAACCAGCAGTAACTTTTTCCCCGCCAAATCTTTTTACGCCAAGATATTGCGGATTACTATCTCTACCGTTTCTTGATGAACCTTGTCCTTTTTTATGAGCCATTATATCCTCCGGCTTATCCTATTTTCGTTACTTCAATTCTTGTTAATTGCTGTCTATGACCGTTTTTTACTTTGTAAGATTTTCTTTTCTTTTTCTTGAAAACAATTACTTTTTCATCTTTCAAGTGTTCAAGAACTTTTGCAGTAACTTTAACACCGCTAACGGTTGGAGCGCCAACTTTAACTTTTTTGCCGTCGGAGTAAACTAATATTTTATCAAAAGTTACTTCCGTTTCAGCATCTGCATCCAATTTTGGAACGTAATACTTAACATTCTGCTCTACATTAAACTGCTGTCCAGCGATATCTACAACTGCAAACATCTAATCCTCCGATTCTAAAAATTAAGGTAGTAAATTTATCAAAAACAAATTCGGATGTCAATAAATCAATCTTTTTTTTAGCATGAAAGAAAATTTCGTTCCAACATGCAATTTGCTTTTAACTTTAATCTTTGAGTTATGCGCATCTAATATATGCTTTACAATAGCCAATCCTAATCCGGTTCCACCCAGTTCTTTAGACCTTATTTTATCCACTCTGTAAAATCTTTCAAAAATACGATCTACATCATCTGCGTCTATGCCTATTCCGGTATCGGTTACGGAAATTGTACAATAAGCATCTTCTTCATCTATCAACACTGAGATGTAACCTTTTTCTGTGTATTTAATTGCATTGGAAATTAAATTAACAAAAACTTGCCTCAGCCTTGCTTGGTCGCCGTGTAATTCCAATTTTTTATTTTGTGAATATAATTCCAGTCTTATGTTCTTTTTATCTGCATGCGGTTTGAACTCTATCATTATTCCTTCTAATAGAGATGATATATCGAAGTAATCAAAGCTCATTCGCATCTGCCCCGATTCGATCATTGAAATATCAATCAAATCATTCAGCAGATTGTTAAGGTTATTTGTGTGATGGGCGGCTTTTGAGAGAAATTTTATATTAACTTCGGTATCGTTAATTGCCCCATCAAGAAGTGTTTCTAAAAACCCTTGAATGGCAAATATTGGCGTCCTTAGTGCATAATTTCACAAATACAGTGACGTATAAAATAATGGCTAAATGTATTAGCTCTGTCAATAAGTTAACAAAAGTATAATAACTAATCTAGGGTATTTACTTCCTGCCACTAATAGAATATGGCACAATTAAAA
>JAHJTX010000394.1 GCA_018829545.1 Bacteroidota bacterium
ACAAAATTATCCGAATCCCTTTAATCCGTCAACAACAATTTCCTACTCTGTCCCAAATGGCAATATTTCAAATGTGGATGTCTCTCTTAAAGTTTTTGATATTCTCGGACGTGAAATTGCAAGTCTTGTAAACACTCAGCAAAAGGCGGGCAATTATACAGTTGTTTTTGATGCAAAGGCTCTTAGTTCAGGAGTTTATGTTTATATTCTAAAAGTTGGTGCGCTGAGCAAAAGTCGTAAAATGCTTTTACTGAAATAGGAATTGCTTTATTCTTAAACTGAAATTAAGGAGAACTCGATGATACAACTCCGAGTGAGTGTGTTTTTTCATATATAATTTGTGCGCTGTTTTTCAATCTAAGCGTTGTTCTTTCACAAACATCAAATGATTCCACTCAGGCATCACAATCGACGCTAACTCCTTTGCTGAAGGCGCGATGTATAGAGTTCGCTCAACGGACAGGACAATTTTCGGCAAGCAGTATTGGCTATCTTTAGCAAAATACATAATGAGTGGAAATCCGGTTTGCATTGTTGCGGATACAAAGGAGTTTTGGTTTAGTTGAAAAGTTAATAGCAAATATCTATATTAAACGCAATATTTCTTTTATTGTGCTAATATTAATTGGATTTACGAAATGTTGCGGATTTACACTAGTTATGTGCAAGACTTAAAGACATTGCAACTAATAAAATAAATGGTCAATACTACTGACATATACATACCTGACAATGAATATGAAAGCCGTTTAATCAAGTGTATATGGCGTGTGCATGAATTTGACATACACGAAAGATTTGAAAAGATACTTCCCAAGGGAAATGCAGAGATAATTTTCAACTTGTCAGACAACATTTCCTATTTCAATTCAAATTCGGAAAGCCGGAACTTTCCCCATTGTGTAATTAACGGTGTTAATAGCTCTTCATTCAATTTGATTAAGAAAGGGCAACAAATATTTATTGGTATTCAGTTAAATGTATTTGCCTTAAAAATTCTTTTTAACATCCCTGTTAATGAATTTAATAACAGAGTTATTGACGGAACGCTTATCTGCAAATCGCTGGACACACTACTCCATCAGATTGCATCAACATCCTCATTTAATGAACAGGTTGACAGAATTCTGAAATGGTTTCATTATAAAATTTCTGCAACAAAAAACGAAGCGGAAATCAACCGTGTTTATAAGTTTTATTATGACACTGAAATAAAAGACATGAAAGTGAATAATGTCTGCCGAAAATACAATTATTCCGAAAGGCATTTCAGACGACTGTCTGTTGAATGGTTAGGAATGAACACTGAGGCGTTTATCCTTTATCAGAAATATCTGAATACGCTACGGCTTCTACATCGTTCTGACTTGTCATTAACTCAAGTCGGTTTGGAAGCAGGCTATTACGACCAATCTCATTTTATCAGAGAGTTCAAATCATTTACTGACCTGACACCGAAAGAATATCGGAAGGTGAAGAGCGACCTGCCCGGGCATATTTTCAGCATGATTTAAGAATGTCCGAATTATACAATTTTATCGGGCACAGCATTACGAAATTTGTAACAAATAAAAATTTCATCTTATTCGGTTAATGCAAATGGTAAATAATAATAAATTCAGAAATACGGTAGGTTGGATTACTATTTTGTCAGGGATAGTTGCCTTTATCAGCTATTTTTTAGTAGCTGCTTCCGTAAACTTCAATTTTGATTTTTTCTCCAACCCTGTCATTATTTTTTCAATACCCGATGTGCATATTGGAATGCTCAGATGGAGTATGATAGCAGATATTTTCGGGTATTATTTATTATTACTCCCTGCATTGTTTTTCATTCACGAATGGCTTTTGGGTAAAACAGACTGGAGAAATCTGATTACCTTTTGCGGAACATCTTATATATTAGTAGGGGCTGTAGGTGCGTCAATACTTGCTCTTACATGGCCTTCATTCCTGACAAAGTTTCCCATCTCATCAGCCGAACAACAAGAGACCATCAAATTATTATTCGACTCATTTTCTCAAATGGTTGGGGGCGGGCTGTGGAATTTGTTTGATACCATAGTAGGCGGTGTGTGGTGGATAGGTATCGGAATTTTCATTAAGCGTGAAAAACTTTTTTTGGGATGGTTTACAATTATTGTAGGTGTGATTTCGCTTTTGGATGGTTTCGGAAATATGCTTGAAATAAATGCCTTAGCAGAAACCGCCCTTAACTTGTTTCTTGTTCTTGCTCCGACTTGGGCAGTAACTATTGGAATAGCTATATTAAAGAATAAAATTCCTTTACTGAACAAATAATTATATAATCCCATGAGGAAAGTCCTAAAAATATTCGCTTAT
>JAHJTX010000395.1 GCA_018829545.1 Bacteroidota bacterium
CCTCTCTTAACAATAAAGGAATATAAACCTGCGCTGCATTGGAAATGAGTATAAATAAAATGCCGAGAAACAGTTTGTTTTTATACTTAATGAAATATTTATTAAGTGATGCTAGGTATCCCATAAAATTCACAATTCGTAGAGCAATAAAATATGATATAACACTCAGGATAAATTTTAGTTCACAAAAATATCTTTTCGCAGAAGAAATATCTGCACAAAGCTAGAAGACACAAAGCGCATAAAGAACTAGCCTATGATATTAAATCCGGTATATTTCTGAAGCACCGCCGGAACAATAATTTTTCCTTCGGGCGTTTGGTAATTCTCCAGAATTGAAACCATAAGTCTGCTTGTTGCCAAACCGGATCCATTCAACGTATGAACGAATTCAAGCTTTTTTGTTTCTTTATTACGAAAGCGGATGTTTGCTCTGCGCGCTTGAAAATTTTCAAAATTGCTGCATGATGATGCTTCAAGCCATCTATTCTCTGCTGGCGACCAAGTTTCAATATCGTAACATTTTGCCGCCGCAAAACTTAAATCTCCGCTGCAAAGCGTTAAAACTTTGAAAGGAATTTTTAACGCTTTTAAAATATCCTCTGCGTCCGAGAGAAGGCTTTCCAATTCGCTGTAAGAATTTTCCGGTTTAACAAATTTCACCATCTCAACTTTATTGAATTGATGCACTCGAAGAAATCCTTTTGAATCCTTTCCATACGAACCTGCCTCTCTTCTAAAACATGCGGAGTATCCGGCATATTTAATTGGAAGATTTTTTTCATCAATAATTTCGTTGCGGTGAAGATTTGTGATAGGAACTTCAGCAGTAGGAATTAAGAAAACATCATCCTTCTCGCAAAAATACATGTCTTCTTCTAGTTTGGGAATTTGACCCGTTCCTCTCATCGATTCGCGGTTGACCAAAAAAGGAGGAAAAACTTCGGTGTAACCATGACTATTTATGTGAAGATCGAGCATGTAATTTATTAATGCTCTTTCCAAAGTTGCTCCTTTACCAACGTAAACAGGAAAACCAGAACCGCTTATTTTTGCTCCTCTTTCAAAATCAAGAATATTCAATTTTTTACCAAGCTCAACGTGATCGAGCGGTTTGTCGTTTGTCTCAAAAGAAAACGCTTCAGGAAGCCATTGATGATATTCAACGTTATCCAATGCGGATTTCCCAATAGGCACAGATGCGTGAGGCAAATTTGGAATCCACTCTAAAAGCGAGTTCAACTTATCTTCTATTTCTCTTATATTATCGTCAAGTTCCTTGATCTTATCGGAGACTTCCTTCATCTTTGCAATGATGGCGTCTGCATTTTTGCCCGCTTTTTTAAGTCTGCCGACTTCCTGCGAAACTTTATTTCGCTGCGCTTTTAAGTCCTCAACTATTTGAAGCGATGAGCGTTTTTGTTCGTCAAGTTTTAAAACTTCGTCAATAGTATCCTTATCATTCTTATTCGCGATTCCCTGTTTTACGATTTCCGCATTATCCCTTATAAATTTTAGATCTAACATTTCTTTTTACCTGACGACAATATTATAAATTTTGTTTTTTACATAGATTTCTTTTACGATGGCTTTGCCTTGCGTATTAGACAAAACTTTTTCGTCTTGGAACACTTTTTCTTTTACAAATGATTCATTGCTATCAATTGGAAAATCTATTTTTGCTCTTAACTTACCGTTAACCTGAACAGCGATTGTAACATTGTCTTCTATAAGAGAAATTACATCCGTCTCGAACCAAACCGGATTTCCGAATAAAGTATTTGTCTTTCCAATTATTTGCCAGCATTCTTCAGATAGGTGCGGGGCAAGAGGAGCGAACATAGAAACAAATCTTTCGAGAGAATATGATTTCATCTCATCTGACGAACTTTCAAATTCTTTATACATAGTGTTGAGTAATTCCATCAACGATGCAACTGCTGTGTTGAATTTAAAGTTTTCGATTTCCGTTTCAATTTTGTGCAGCGTTTGATTGACCTTTCTATAAATTGCTTTTTCCGGTTCGCTTAATTCATCAAGGCTGTACTTTGCTTTGCATGAAACTCTCGCGGAAATATTTTCAGTCGCTTTACAAATTGAATATGCGCGCTGTACAAATCTATCAACGCCAACAATTCCTTTATCGCTCCAATCGCCGCCGAGTTCATAAGGACCCATAAACATTAAGTACATTCTGAAAACATCTGCGCCATTGTCATCAATAAATTTATCCGGATTAACAACATTGCCCTTTGACTTTGACATTTTAGCGCCCTGATTCGTAATTATTCCTTGATGTATCAGTTTGGCAAAAGGTTCGTCGCTGTTTACCAATCCAATATCGCGTAAAAATTTGTGAATGAATCTTGCGTATAACAAATGCATTGTAGCGTGCTCGGCTCCGCCTACGTACATATTTACCGGCGTCCATTGATTGCCGAGTTCTGTGTCGAACATTCCTTCACTGAATTTCGGATTCAAAAACCGTAAATAATACCATGATGAATCAACGAAAGTGTCCATAGTGTCGACATCTCTTTTGGCTTCCTTACCGCAGCTTGGACATGCGGCATTTACAAATTCTTCATTCCTTGCGAGAGGCGAACCGCCGTCGGGAGTAAAATCAACATTGTAGGGAAGTTTTACCGGCAATTCATTTTCCGGAATGGGAACTTCGCCGCAGCTTTCACAATAAACAATAGGAATTGGAGTTCCCCAATATCTCTGCCGCGAAATCAGCCAGTCGCGGAGTCTATAATTAACTTTTCGAAAACCTAAATCGTTCGCTTCAAGAAATTCGGAAATTTTGATTATGCCATCGTCCGATTTCAATCCGTTGAACTGCCCTGAATTTACCATCATTCCAATTTCCGTGAACGCAGATTCCAGTTCTTCCTCTAAATTTTTACCGTCTTCCAGAATTACTTTGCGGATAGGCAGATCAAATTTTTTCGCAAATTCATAATCGCGCTCATCGTGACCGGGCACAGCCATAACGCAGCCGGTTCCATAAGTGGCAAGCGCATAATCTGCAATCCAGATCGGTATTTCTTCGCCGTTCACCGGATTAATTGCAGCAGCGCCTATGGGAACGCCCGTTTTCTCTTTAACAGTAGAGGTTCTTTCAATTTCCGATAAAGATTTTATTGAATCGATGTATGCCGAAACTTTTTCAATATTCTCATGAGTTGTTAATTTTTGAACTAGCGGAAGTTCGGGGGCAAGCACCACATAAGTAACCCCGAAAAGCGTATCGGGTCTCGTTGTAAAGACGCCGATTATCTCATCACTGTTTTTTATTTTAAATTTTACTTCGGTTCCAAAACTTTTCCCGATCCAATTTTCCTGCATTAATTTTGTTTTATCGGGCCATTCAATTTTGTTTAATCCTTCCAGCAATTCATCAGCGTAATGAGTCGTTTTGAAAAACCACTGAGTCATATCTTTGTGAATTACAGTAGCGGAACATCTTTCGCATGAGCCATCGCTTTGAACCTGCTCATTTGCTAAAACAGTATGGCAAGACGGGCACCAATTAACAGGAGCATTTTTCCTATAAGCTAATCCCTTTTTATAAAGCTGAAGGAAAAGCCATTGATTCCATTTATAATACTCAGGCGCGCACGTCATTAGTTCAGAATCCCAATCGTACATGCAGCCCATTACTTTCAACTGCTCGCGTATATCCTCAATGTTTTTAAGCGTGCTGTCTTTAGGATGAATCCCGGTTTTAATTGCATAGTTCTCTGCCGGAAGACCAAACGCATCGTAGCCCATCGGTTCAAAAACATTATAGCCCTGCAATTTTTTAAATCTCGCCCAGGAATCCGTTGGACCGTAATTGTACCAGTGCCCGCAATGCAGTTTGGAACCGGAAGGATATATAAACATTACCAGGCAGTAAAGCGCCTTATCGAGATTTGTAAAATCTGTTTTATGAATATTATTTTGAGCCCAATAATTCTGCCACTTTTTTTCAACTTCTGAATAGGGATATTTCATTATTATCTGTTTTTTTTGAAAAATGAGTCGAAAAATATCAAATAAAGCCTGGTTTTACAAGAAACCGCATTATCGGCTTAATATAAGTTTTAGAATTTCTTATTTTTGGTGTACACATTTCCAGCACTATTGTAAACAGGACTATAATGAAATTTTTCGATTCCGAATATTTTACTTACAATTCAAATGAACTTTTCTGTGAAGGTGTTTCTCTCACGGCAATAAAAGAAGGAGCTGGAACTCCGGCTTATGTTTACAGCAAGAAATTTTTCGCGGACAGATATACCGAATTTGAACAGGCTTTCAGCAAAGTGAATCACAAAATTTTCTATGCCACTAAAGCCAATTTCAATCTAAATGTTATGAAAACGTTTTACGATCTTGGAAGCGGGATAGATGTAAACTCCGGCGGAGAACTTTATAGAGCGCTTAAAATCGGCGCCGATCCTAAAAGAATGCTGCTGACCGGCGTTGGAAAAACTAAAGACGAAATTAAACTTGGACTCGAACACGATGTTCTAATGATAAAAGCAGAATCGGTTGATGAAGTATATTTTATTAACTCAATTGCAAAAGAGATGGGGAAGACTGCATCCGCTGCCATTAGAGTAAATCCCGACGTTGATCCGTTGACGCATCCGTATATTTCTACCGGACTCGCAGAAAATAAATTCGGAATTGAATCTGCAAGAGCAGAAGAAATTATTCTTGAATGTTCGCGTCTTTCGAACGTTAAAATTACCGGAATTGATATTCACATCGGTTCGCAGATTACTTCGATAAATCCTTTTGTGGAATCTGTAATCAAGATGGTTGAATTAATAAAACGGCTTGAACTGAAAGGACTAAAAATCGAACATTTTGATATGGGCGGCGGATTTGGAATAACTTATAACGACGAAATTCCTTTTTCTCCAAAAGAACTCGCAGATGCGTTAATTCCTATTTTTATGCAGGTTGATTGCCAAATCCTTTTTGAACCGGGAAGATTTTTGACTGGAAACGGCGGAGTATTATTAACGGAAGTTCTTTTTACAAAATCTAATAGCAATAAAAATTTTGTAATTGTTGATGCTGCAATGACGGACTTGCTTAGACCAAGTATTTATAAAGCTTACCATCACGTTCAGCCGGTAATTAAAAATGGAAGCAAAGACATCACTGCAGATATAGTTGGACCAGTATGTGAAAGCGGAGATTTCCTTGCAAAAAATCGAGAGATTTCGGAATGTAAAATGGGTGATTTACTTGCAGTAATGTCGGCAGGTGCTTATGGAATGGTGATGGCTTCAAATTACAACGCAAGAAGAAGACCGCCGGAAATTATTGTTGACAAAAACAAATATTACATTTGCAGAGCAAGAGAAACATACGAACATCTTCTATACGATGAAAAAATAATTGATGAACTTCATTGATCATCAAAAATCATAAATGTTCTTTAAAAAAGTTTATTTAAGAATGGCGGCAATTATGAAACTAACAATGAGAAAAATTTTTACTCTTTCGATTATTCTGTTTTCGTGTGCAAATCTTTTTGCGCAAAAAAACAATCAAGAATTCCGTGCAACCTGGGTAATTACCTGGGAGCATATTTATTCGAGCAATACAGCCGAGCAGAATAAAGCCCGCGTAAGAGAAATTCTGGATAACCATCAAAAAGCCAATATGACTTCCGTGCTTTGGCAGGCAAGGCAGAGCGGAACGGCTTACTACAATTCTGCTTTCGAGCCATGGGGTTCTTATGCCGGAAGCACGTATCCCGGTTACGATCCTCTTGAATACGCGATTGAAGAAGCGCATAAGCGCGGGCTGGAACTTCATGCGTGGTTTAATGTTTTTAGCGTAGCTTCAACGGCTTCCGGAACGGTTGCAGACAAGCATCCGGAGTGGATTTGCAGAGATCAGGATGGAAATCCGATGACTGCTTATAGAGCCGCTTCTCCAGGATTAGAGGCAGTGAGGGATTACACCGTAAATGTGGCGATGGAAATTGTTAAGAAATACGACATCGACGGTCTTCACCTCGATTATGTCCGTTGGAATGAATATGATACTGATGATATGATTACGCCGTTAAGTCCACTTGAGCAGGAATCTCAACTTGACGGAATGATATCTGAAGAAAAGTTTAATAAGTTATCCAAAACTGCTGCCGCAAGCAGATTCATTTATGATATCGAGCATCCGTACAGCGGAGGCGTTCCCGCAGGATTCAGCACTTGGGATGACTGGCGCAGATGGTCTGTAACGGAATTTGTAAAAACACTCCATGATTCTATTCAAGCTGTCAAGCCGTGGGTTCGCTTAACTCCCGCCGCATTAGGAAAGTACAGACTGGGCGGCGTTAATGGTTGGAACGGTTACTACGTTGTATTTCAAGATGCAGCGCTTTGGTTTAACGAAGGCTATGTTGATCAATTAACTCCGATGCATTACCACTGGCTCAGCGGCAATTCATTGTACGACCATATTTCGAGTGACTGGGAACCATACATTCAAAAAGGCATTAATGATGGCAGACTTTATTCAGTTGGGCCGGGTTCATACCGCTTGGCAGACGAAAACATTTGGTCTAATCACGAAGGAATAGTTTCCAGATTACGCGATAAAAGCTGGGTAGACGGATATCAGTTTTTTAGTTATGGGCAGTGGAGGAGCTACGATTACTGGGAAGAAGCTGCGGATAAGTTTTTTAACAGCAAAACAAAAGTGCGAAGCGCATATTTTGTTGAGCAGCCGTTACCTCCTTTGTTCTATTTAAGTAAAATCGATTCGCTTCGTTATGATCTAAACGTAAATCCAACTGACGCTCAAACAGAAAATCAATGGTCCGCTGTTTATAGATCGGAAGATGATAACTTTGATGTTTCCAATGATAAAATAATTGACATTCATTTTGGGAATGAGTTTTATATTGTGCACGAAGTATTTGACGGCTTGCAGAATTTTAACAGTACTTACAAATATTTTGTAACGACTTTAAACCGATTCTGGAATGAATCAGAAATATCAAATGTGGTAATCACGGGAAATATTCCATCTTTCGCGCCTGAAATAATTGCAACAACTCCTCTTCAAAATGATGTGATAAATATTTCTGATAAAATAGAGATTCAGTTTTCAAAATCGATGAACAAAGAGTCGTTTGCTGATGCGGTTACAATAACTCCTTCCGTTCAAATTATTTCATTGAACTGGAGCAATAAAGAAAGACACTTGATTATTAATACATCGAATTTTACTTATGCTACGGAGTACACGCTAAGAATAGATTCAACAGTAACAGATGTGAATGGCAGAGGGATTGATTCTGATAAAGATGGTTTTACAGACACTTCTTTTACGATGAAATTTATTACAAGCGAAAAGGATATCTTTCCCCCTCAAATTGTTTACAGCAATCCATTAGATAATGATACTCACATTGATGCAGCCTCAATTATTACCGTTGTTTTTGATGAAAAACTTAATCCAAATTCGGTTAATTCCAACGCTTTAACGTTGTCAAACGAATTCCATACGATTGAATTTAATTACACATTAAGCTCTGCGATTGACGGGCGAAGCATTCTTTGTGTACAGCCTAAAGTAATTTTCGAACCAAGCAGAATGTACACTTTAAAGCTCGGCGCTGGTATAGCGGACACTCTCGGAAATTCTATCGGGCATGATAAATTTATTTCGTTCACAACTTCTAAATACGAATACGACGAA
>JAHJTX010000396.1 GCA_018829545.1 Bacteroidota bacterium
GTGGCTGCTGAGTAGTAACTTTATTTTTAATATATCGTCCTTACGGGACTAATTACAAAAATGTTAAGTCACAATATTTATGAAAATATGTACTAAGTGTTGGAAATATTGATTGCATTAAAAATGGCACTCTTGCATAGAATGCGCGTGATGTGCTTCCTTGTCCAGCACCTTTTGTCCTTGGTTGAATATAAACCCCTAGTTTTCCAGATAATGCAGAAAATCCTTTTGTAATAATCGTTTCACGAACTAAATTATAATCGGCTTTTACTTGATTAAATATTTCAGTATCTACTAAATCGAAAATTGTTGTAGCATAAAGAATTGATTTCTTTTCGAGTTGACTTTCCCAGATTCTAGCTGCAATAACTATCTTTTGCATTTTGGCTAATAGATGACTGTTTTCAAATTCAGTTCTTTCAACATTATAAGGGTCTATCATTGTAATAGCCATCGTTTCTTTGACAGTCAACGTTCGATCTCTTAGGTATTTTAGACAAATAGTTTTTAACTCCCAAGAACCAAAATTAGGAGATTGTGCACTGTTAATTGGAAGACCTAAATACCTCTCAATTACGTGTCCAGCCCATCCTTTATTTTTTTTACCATCTTTGAATACTGTTACATTATAATTACTTGCAAGTTCTCTTAAATCTTGTCCTACAATTTTTTTTATGTTTCTAATTGCTTCAGTACGTTCCATATTCTTTAGTTTTGTTAGTGATTTTATTTAGTTTCTTCAAGTCTTTCTTTAAGCTCAGAAATCCCCTCCATCGACATTTGTCGACCTTTACCAGTAGGATAGTTTATATCTTCTTGACCCCAAATCCATTTATATGCTTTTAAAAGTGTTTCAGGTTCTTCCCCAATAGGATTATTTAATTTTATTTTTAATAAAACATCGTCAGGTTCTGTTCCATTAAAAACGTCTTCTAATGCAGAAATAATTTTAAGTGTTTCCACCGGATTTTTATCTCCCTTCTCAATTAAATCGTTTAATATATCTTTGTGAGAAATCAACCATAATGAATTATCATTCGGATTGAATATGAAAACCATAAAATCATCTTTCTTAATTCTTCCAAACGTAAATTTCCCTCCAGGTTTTGTTATTACAATTTTTCTGCCGTCTGAAATACTTTCAACTTCATAACCTCGATATTTTATTTTTTCCAACTCAGCCGCAAATTCTGTTTTGGGTGCATTTTTGATTTCAATTTTTTGCAATTCTATTTCGTGAGAATAGATGTTCCTTTTTGCCATTTAATTTCCTTGGGATTAATAATTGGTAATTAATAATTCGGTGATTTTGCCTCTTTTTTCGGCTTTACAATTTATCATTCTATTTGCTTTAATTCTTAAAATGTTAAAGTTGCTAAATAATCTATCAAAAAAATCATCATTTATGTTTTCGTTTTTAGGATCTGAATTGCTGAGCATTAGTTTATTCCCGTTTACTCCTAGCTCACCATAAAATTTTGCCAGTCGTTTTTGATCAATTTCTGTAAAATCATACTTACTATATGAGGTAAAGCTTGAAGTAAGACTTATTGGACGATATGGGGGATCGAAATAGATAAAGAAATCATCATTAATTTTATTTTTTATATTCTCAAAATCAGTTAAAAATATTTCAGCAATCTGTAGTACACGGCTGGCACTTACTAAATTTTCTTGATCCAATATACCGGGATTTTTGTAACGACCGAATGGAACATTAAATTCACCTTTTCGATTCAGTCTAAACAATCCATTAAAACAAGTTTTATTTAAAAAGATCATTTTGGCAGCACGTGGTATCCAATCAGCGCTGTGTTTATAGAAATCTATTTTTATTCTTTCAGAATTATAAAGTTCACGAATTTTATAAAAATATTTTTCTCTTTCGTGATCGTCTCTTTTAATGTATTCAGTTTTAAGTGAGTTTAATTCATCAATAAGCTCAAATACATTTTGTTGAACAACTGAAAAAGTTAATACTAAATCCTCGTTAACATCAGATAGATATGCTTTTTTGATTGGATAATTTTGTGCAATAAAGAAAAAAACTGCGCCACCACCAAGGAAAGGCTCATAATAATTTTGCAATGAACCATTTTTTAATTCAAGAGGGAAAAACTTAGTAAATTGTTCTAATAGTTGGGTTTTGCCACCGGCCCATTTTAGGAATGGTTTTGCTGTTGATAAATTTATTTTATTCATTTAGTTTTTTTTAATTCTAATATAAGCATTTAATAATTTGCACTAAACTACAAATTACTTGTCAAATCACTTTTTATATTGCAGTATCAAAAATAAAGTTTCGCCATTAATGCGGCACCCAACGCAGGGGGCAGCTCGGCATTAATAATATTAACGTTTCCTAATTCTTCTACCATCAATCTGAATTTCTCCGCGTAGTAATTTTTTGTTGTTATGGTTCCGCCGATTAAACTCAGCATAAGAATATCCTCTTCTAATTTCTTGTGCATAGCTTTAACGTGAAGAAGTAACTCATCTACTTCTTCATTAACAATCTTTGTGCAGAGTTCGCAACCACTTTCTGCACATTGAATTACAAGCGGAGCTATTTTTGAGATATCAAAACTTTTCTGATAAACCTCTGTTATTAAACTTGCAGAATCGAATATGTTAAACTCCTCTTTAATTAAATCCGCTAACATTGTCTTCTCCGATCTTCCGTCATAGAATTTTGAAACTGCAGTTAAGCCTTTTCTTCCAAGTGAATAACCGCTGCCCTCATCTCCAAGAAATCTGCCGAATCCGCCGACTCTATGAATATTGCCGTTGGAATCTTTTCCGAACATAATTGAGCCTGTGCCTGCAATTAAAATGCTTCCGGGCTTTCCTAAAAAAGCACCTTCAAGCGCAATTCTAGCGTCGCTTTCTACTCTAAAGTTTTTAATTGAAAATCCGCGATCGCCTGCAATTCTCAAAAAATCGTTCTCAAGTTTTTCTGCGTCTGCTCTTCTACCTGCGCCGGTTGTTCCAATTACAATGCCTTTTACATTATCGAGATTGATGGATGATTTTTCCAGCGATTCGTTGATCAAATTCAGAATTGTATTCGATACTTCTTCAGTCCCTCTTATCAGAAAATTCGACGGTCCGCCGCTGCATTCATAAATAGGGTTTAAGTTTTCATCTGCGAGTATGCATGCCGTTTTTGTGCCGCCGCCGTCTAAGCCGATGTAGTAATTCAAATTTTTCTCGATGATTGGTATTTGGGTTGCGTGAAAATATAAAATTTTGACTGATTTTTAAACTATATCATCATTCATGTGTAGTGTAAATCAAAAATAATTTCCACTCTTGTGGAATTAAATTTGAATTTAGATGGTTTTCTAATATTATTATCTGTTACAGTTTAGTATA
>JAHJTX010000397.1 GCA_018829545.1 Bacteroidota bacterium
AACAAGAATAATTTACAGAAATCATCTTCGGCTGACTGTTTTCAAGTTCGCTCTATTTCTGAATTACGATTTGTAAAAAAGTGGGGGACAATAGACAGCGACAAACTTGAAGAAATTAAAATGGCATTAGCCATCGTGTTGACAATTGAATAAAAATAAACAAGCCATAACAGCGGGTTTAAGAAATGCGGGGTGACGAGGGTAAATCAAGTGCAGTTTTTCAATCAAGCATTTGTGCTGGCGGACAGTTTTGTGCTCCGAAATTCCGCACTTCTTAAACCCGCAAACCGAAAAGGCTGAAGATTTATTCAGCCTTTTTTGTTTTAAAGACGAATGTGGGCTCATATCCCGACAAAGTTGGAGAAATTAATATCAATGAATTAAAGATTTTTATACAACATTCTCATTAAGTGATCTTCCTATATATTCAATTGTTTTACTGCCCAGTTAGAAAAACGCTCGAAGTATTTGTTTTCAAACGACTCTCAGGTGTCTTCTCATTTAACAGCCCAATAATTTCATAATGATTGTCTCCAGAACATTTTTCACCCGAATATTTTATTGGAACAGAGTCTGCAAGCGCAATAGCAGCGTGAATAACTAAGACACCGGCAGCATTATAATATTCAAATTTGTTGGCATTTTTTGCGCCTTCATAAAAGTTCTCACTAACCTTTATGAAATTTGAAAATTTATTTATATCGATCTTTTTACGTGGAACTTTCCTAACCATGTATTAATCTCTCCATTGATTTTCCACAAATTACTTTTCCATCTTTAAGAATATCATGAATCGGCGATTTCCCGGATTTAGCCCGATGCTTAAATTCTGTTTGTGAAATATAAAAGGGGGCGAGAGTTACGCCATATTTTTTGCCAAGACTATCGCGTAAAGAACTTACGGACTCTTCCAGTTTGGATTTACTTCCTTTATATACGATACAAATATCAAGATCACTTTCGTAAGTTTCTTCTTTGCGGGCAACGCTGCCGAACAATATAATACTTTCAGATTGTGTGCCGAGCGACTTTTTAATTTCAGAAAATATATTAGCGGACATATTTCGTTCGGCTTCAAACAAAGGTAGCACAATGCTTTTAAAAATATAGCTATCTCTGTTGAGTTTGAATAGGTGTGATTTTCCGGCATACTCACGGTAAACAAGCTTTAGTGCTTCCAGATTTGATAGTGTATTATGCGCAGTCTGAGGGGTGATGTTTGAAAGGCGTGCAATTTCTCTTCCGGTAAGCCCTACAAT
This sequence comes from Bacteroidota bacterium, assembly GCA_018829545.1. Lineage (GTDB taxonomy): Bacteria > Bacteroidota > Ignavibacteria > Ignavibacteriales > Melioribacteraceae > JAHJTX01. Next base: position 1,260 of record JAHJTX010000397.1, read on the forward strand.
TCTTTGCTAAAGCTGGCGTAAAACTGCAACAGAACTCTGTGCGCTGAATATGTGACTTAAAACATTGTTAATTATCATAATAGTATTCTCTTTGCATGTCTATTATTGTTGACATATGTCAATAATATGCGACATAAAATTACAATTAGAAACATACATTTGCAAGGATTTAAACAATATCGGTGAATATTAAATTCTTGGAATGAAGCGCCCGTCTTCGCCACAACCTTGGACGAGGTTTTGGTGTAAAGTTTACGAGGGAGTATTTTGGGAAACGGTATAAGCTTGCAGAAACGGATTTTGAATTAACGAGTACGGAGAGCGGAGTTCAAAGTTCGTGGTTCCCCGACAAGTAATAAAAAAATGAGTGGTCGGGGTAAACTCCAACAAATATATGCGGGGCGAAGGGAAGCTCCAAAAAAGGAAAAAAATATCAAACAACAAAATGCAACCACAAGAAAACATATAATTGATTTAAGAAGGCGAAAGTCAAAAGGAAAAAGCTAAATGGGAAAACATGAAATTACTTTTTAAACCATCTTGAATCTTCACGGAGGTAGAAATTTTCATTACATGAGTTACAACGATACTCCCAACTAAGGCATTAAGGCGGACAAGCAGAAGGTGGAATGAAATTGTTCATACTTCCCTCCCCCAAAAACGTGAACTGTGCGGAGATAAATTTTATTGACTTTAAAACATGCAATTCTTAATTTCAGTTAGGTAAATAAAATTGGGCGGTGATGATAAATACTATTCTTCTCACGAGCTTTCCTAAAACTGAAAACGGTTGTAGTATTACTTTGCATAGATGTTTATCGAGAAAGAAATTTTGGGCGGTTAGGAAGACAATTGAAATAAACTATTATAAATCAATATTTTAGATGAATTCAACTAATTTGTCAGGGATTCTTAGACAGACGAAATTTCAGGGTTACGTGCTGATAAGTTAAAGAATACATCTGGTTGACTAATAGTTAGTTGCAATTGCCTTAAAATAAAAAAAATAGGAGAATATTAAAATGAAGAAAATATTTACGATTTCAGTTTTATTAGCCTTCATTGGGTTGAACGTATTTGCACAAATAAACCTTGATAGTGGACTTGTTGCAAAGTATTATTTCAACGGAAATGCAATTGACGAAAGTGGAAATGGAAATTTTGGTACTGTAAATGGTGCTACGCTTACTATTGATAGGTTTGGGAATTCGAACAGAGCGTATTACTTTGATGGGGTTGATGATTATATTGATTTAGAGAATACCTCTACTTTAAATATGTTCTCAGAGTTTTCCCTTGTTGCTTGGGTTAATTATACTTACAACAATGGAGGAGCAATAATCTCAAAGCATATAAACTACTATGCAAATGGGTTTTCGATGGGTGCCGGTGGTGGTGGTGGTATTGCTAACAATGCACATTTAACGACCGACCCCCTCAATTATTTTATTAGTACCGCTGAAACTTATAATGATAGTACTTGGCATTTGTTTGTGGGAATATGCCGTAATGATACCATATCACTTTATGTTGATGGAATTTTCAAAGTGTCAGGTTATTCCGGCTATTCAATCGGTAATGATATAAATATTAGAATAGGTAAAAGCTCTGATTTAGGACCCTTCCATGGAATAATCGACGACATCCGCATTTACAATCGCACCTTGTCCGATCTTGAGATTCGGCAGCTTTATGAAGAAGTGAGCACAAGTGTGAAGGATAATATAGGTTCGCCGTCTCAGGCAATTCTCAACCAAAACTACCCGAACCCATTCAATCCAGTGACGACTATTTCATTTAGTCTTCCATTACGGTCATTTATATCACTGAAAGTATTTGATGTGCTTAGCAATGAAATTGCTACTTTAATGGATGAAGAAAAGGAAGCTGGCTATCACTCAGTAGATTTTAATGCAAGTGATTTACCAAGCGGAGTATATTTTTATAGATTGGAGACAGCAGATTTTGTGCAGGCGAGGAAATTGTTATTGGTGAAATAGTGAAATTGTAATTACTTACATCCCCCAAAAAGCGGAATGTGTGGAGACAGATTTCAGCCATGGGAATGATGGAATGAATAGATTTTTAAATCAAATATGTTGATTTAAATATGCAAAAGTCTTAATTTCAGTTAGGTAAATAAAATTGAGCGGTGATGTTAAATACTCTTCTTCTTTTGAGCTTTCCTAAAACTGAAATCGGTTGTAGTATTATTTTGTATAGATGTTTATCGAGAAAGAAATTTTGGGCGGTTAGGAAGACAATTGAAATAAACTATTATAAATCAATATTTTAGATGAATTCAACTAATTTGTCAGGGATTCTTAGACAGATGAAATTTCTGGGTTATGTACTGATAAGTTAAGAGAATACTTCTGGTTAACTTATAAAATTAGCTGTCTTTAAACGTAGGAGATAAAATGATATTATTAAAAATAATCTTAACAATATTACTCTTTTGTTCAACTGAACAATTTGCTCAATTCTCAATCGAAAAATTTTTAAATGAACCTTTCAATCAAACCTACGATTCTGTTAAAGAAAAATATTCTGATAAAAAAAGCGAAGAAAAAAATGTAATGAATTTTAAATCTATTATGTTTTATGATTGGCTTGAACCCATTTCAATTAAAGTTGGTTATATGTTTACAAAAGATGGGAATCAAAATGGTAAAGTGTTAACTAATGGAAAAGAAACTGATGCTGATTCAGAAAAATTTTTAGTCTTATTAAAAGCTGCTCTTATAAATAAATATGGAAGTGATTTTTCTGATAAAAGTATGCTCGGAATAACGATGATTAATTGGAACAGTGTTGAAGGTTATTCAGTAATGGTAATGAAAGAAAGCACTCACACAATGTTAACAATTATTAAAAAATAGTTTTTCAAATAGTAAACAGCTAACAGCAAATCAAAGCGACCGTACTACTGGTGCGGGATTTACTTAATTATTTGCTTTGTTATGGTTATGTAGCATTGTTGTTAATCTTTATTTGTTAATTAAATATTTTTATTAAATAATTATTTCTATGTAAATAAATCATCGCTGTTTTGGGCGGACGGTTTATTTGCGTAGCCGTTAGGCAACACAAAGGAGGATCAATTATGAACAGAAAAAGTTTAATTATTGTGTTCCTTTTAATTGTTGGTTGTAAAGAAAATGAATCAATAAACCAATCCACTGAAATATATAATTTTTTCCCACTCGCTAAAGGAAACCAATGGAGTTATAAAGATTCAATCAACGCGGTTGTATCTAATCCTGTAACTACAGTGATCTTTTCAAGCATAGATTCCATCGGCAGACTTTGGTGGAACATAAGTAATCAATCTTTTGCCACAGGGTTTCTTGGGCCAAGATTTACCATAAAAAATGATAGTATTTTTTCTCTTCAATCATGGCGTGGTGGACAAGAATATCTTGGCTTATTATTGGTTCCTCCCAATGATACTAATTTTGTTTTTGCAAGGGCTGGTGGTGATGTAAGTTTTGAAATTCAAGTAACCATTGGCAAAAAGCCTTATCAAGTTCCTGCTGGTAGTTTTAATAACTGGGCTTCGTATGTTTTTAAAGGCGTTTTAGAAATAGATTCTGTAATTATAGCGCCAGGAGTTGGTATCTTAAGTAGAACGTATAAAGGCTTAGAATATCCAGGTAAACCAGCATTTCAAAATAGTTCAGTACTTTTAACATATCATTTGAATTAAATTGTTGCCTAAACTGCTGCCGACCGCTCCGGTGGAGCGGCATTTTTCAGGTTTTCGGGTTGGTTCTTTTTAGCAAGTTGCTTTTTGAAGTTCGTTGTATTAATTAACTGAATTTGTAATTTTAGAAAGGCGGGTTTTCCGCTGCGCTCAAGTTATGGGCGGACCCCGATGAAGAGAATCGGGGCAAGCTGGGTGAAAAGCCAAGTTGTTATGCAAGTATTTTACAACAAGTAAATAATAAATTGAAATGATTTTACGCAAATAATTTTACCTTTATAAGGATTTATTTAATGAAAAAGTTTCTTTTTTACCCAATGATGTCGCTTATATTTATAATGTCGCATTTTCTTATGTCGTGTAATCAAGATTCATTCATAGTTAGTGTTGAATCAGGTAATGGAATTAGAGGAGTAGTGAGGGATACATCAGGCAAGGCGTTGAAAGATGTAAAAGTATTCTGCCTATTTTATTCTTATACTATCCCAGTAAATCTTAGTATTAGTGCTGTAATTGAAAGATTATCAAACAGAGAAGATTTTGCGTTTAATCTCGAACAAAATTTTCCCAATCCATTTTCTAATTCAACTTTTTTACGTTTTTCCTTGCCCACTAAAGCATTCGTTAATTTGGAATTAATTGATAAAATTAACAATGAAATAGTGTATGAATTTTCAGATAGCTTACAAGCCGGTTATTATCAACATTACCTCAGAAACATAGTAGATAGTCTTCAGCTTAAAAATGGTGCGTATCTTTATACTTTAAATGCACTGGTTGCAAATGATACTAATTATTCAGATACGAAAGAATTATTTATTATTAGCAATAAGAGTGCTCCTAACTCTATAACCAATGTTCATGGACAATATGAATTTAACTACAATCAGATTTTTGAAGGAGATAGTGTAGTAGTAAAATTCGCAAACAATTATACATATACAATAAACTTGACTAATATGGTAAATATTCTTTTTGAAAAAGAAGGATATGAACCTAAGATTATTCCGTCAACATTATATCCCAACTTTGTTCTGGACCACGATGTCGTATTAATTGGAGAAAGATGATATGAAAATAACAGCTTTTTATATTTGGCTTGGCATAATCCTTTATCAAACACCTCTTTTATCACAAAATCACTGGAAATTTATTAACGACAATCCTCCGCACACAAAGGTTTATTCTTCTTATGTTATTGGCAATACCGCCTATTTTTGGGGTGAAAAAAATATTGTTTTTAAAACGTCCAACGCCGGAAAAACCTTTGAAGTATTGCCCCAATACTCTCCAATAGATAATTCTGCTCTTGGATGCTGTAGTAATCATGGCATTGCATTCGCAGATAGTATTAATGGTTATATCACAGATATAGCGCATGGTGAATTCCGCACAACTAATGGAGGAAGGACTTGGTTAAGAACAGCAAATAGTGGATCCAATATTCAACTTGTTGAATTTGGATCAACAACTGTTGGTTGGAAAGTTGGCGATGGGGGGTTCTATAAAACAATAAATGCAGGGGAATCTTGGACGTATATTTCCGCACCATTTTTTAATGGTGGAGTTTTTTCAAATATCTATGCTTTGGATGAAAGGAACATCTGGATAATTAAAAGTTATTATCGTGGGAGAAATCCAGAAGGTTCAGTTTGGTTTAGTTCAAATGGTGGTTCTTCCTGGAAGCAATTGCAGACAGGTCTTAGCACGAATGCAGATAATCAAGTTACCTATAGTGATTTTATTATGAAAGCATCTGGTGAGGGTATTGCAATTGGAGAAATAAATCGTCCTTTACAGGAAGAGAAAAAATCGTTTATTCAAAAAACAGATGATTTTGGCTTAACTTGGCAAACTGTTGAATTATCAGAAATGCATTTACATAATATAATTGCAGTGGATGACAGTATTTGGGTAATTGTCGGTAATACAGGATCTTTTTTAGAAAGCAGCATTGTGCAGTTAAGAAGCATAGATAATGGGGAAACCTGGAGTGAAGGACAGCCATTTTTGTACAATGGTTATAATTATATGTACTCTGCGGCTTTTATCCCGCTATTAAATACAATCCTTGTTAGCACTATTGCTGGAGTTTATAAATCGATAGACAAAGGGAAAACGTATTCACACATAAAAACAAAATATGGTATTTATGTTACAGACATTGCTTTAGATAACAAACCAATCACTCCAGATAGTCAAATAATAATAGCGAGATCATTTAATCGAGAATATCTTTTAAGTAAGGACGCAGGCAGTTCTTGGGAAAAAAAGGAAATACCTATAGAGCTTGGTTATGGAATTTGGAACTTAAAAATTTCTGAAAATGTGATATATATTATAGTTGATCAGTCACGGTTATATAAATCTTTTAACTTCGGTGAATCATGGTCACAAATATTTGTAAATTATGGAGCAGTGAAGCGAGCATTAGATGTGTTTGATAAAAATACGTTAGTAGTGCAATCATATCCTAATCTTTGCACATCTTTTGATGGAGGAATGACTTGGGTGAAAACTCCATTTGGATTAAATTTTTGGCTTAATGAATCTTTTATGATTAGCACTCATGAAATTGTAGCAACCGGAGGATTCTATTCTTCAGGTACAACAAAGGGATTTTTATTCAAAACATCTGATAATGGTTTTGATTGGCGAATAGAAGATTTACCACAAGAAGCAAAACAAATAAAGATGATAACGCATAACAAGGGTTTTGCTCTTGCCGGTTCTGCTTTGTATGCAACCGACGATGCCGGAGATAGTTGGGTAGCAACTATGTCGGCAAATGTTTCCGCTTTTAGTTTTCAAGATTCTTTAAATGGTTTGCTGCATTTTGAACAAACATTTATGGAAACAAAAAATGGCGGATCGTCATGGCATAAGTTAAATATGGATTACCCATTTGAATATGTGAGTAGATTAGATGTGACAGACAAAGGTAATTACTTAGCTGTAAGCGGAGGGAATTTATTGTTTAATTCATCAGCAAATTCAATGAGCATTCAACCACCGGCAAATAAGTTATTAGAGAAACAGTGTGTCTTATTCCAAAATAGTCCGAATCCATTTAACCCAAGCACAGTAATTAGATATGAGATTAGCGCTGCCGGATTTGTTACATTAAAAATTTATGATATTCTCGGGAGAGAAGTGTCAACTTTAATTAACGAGGAATTACAAGCGGGCTCTTATAAAGTTGATTTTAATGCCAGTGCTTTTTCTTCCGGTGTTTATTTATACAGACTCTCTGCAGGAGATTATTCTGTAGTAAAGAAGATGGTGATTTTGAAATAACGATGTCAAATGTCAAATGTGAAAACGATGTCAAATGTCAGATGGCAAAAGTAGGATGTCAAATGTGAAGAACGATGTCAAATGTCAGATGTCAAAAGTAGGATGGCAAATGTGAAAACGATGTCAAATGTCAGATGTCAAAAGTAGGATGTCAAATGTGAAAACGATGTCAAATGTCAGATGTCAAAAGTAGGATGGCAAATGTGAAAACGATGTCAAATGTCAGATGTCAAAAGTAGGATGGCAAATGTGAAAACGATGTCAAATGTCAAATGTAAAAACAAATGAACTGCGAACAGCGCACAAAGAACGAAATGCATTTGACATGGTTTCGCCCTTTCGGGGTTCAACTCAGAGTAGTGCTCAGAGTTGTAAAATTACCGCTCCGCTGGAGATGAGATTAAAATTTATATCGCGCGCATATTGACTAAATGAGAAATAAAATGAATGTTTACATACACAACTTTCTGTAATTGGTGGCAAATGAGTAAGACCAGGTTTTTGTCATTCCCGTATTTAATTATTCCAACTATTATTAATACAAGGACAATGAAAACGTTGTTCTCTGTGGCAAATAGTATTGTTGAAATTTGTTCAGTCAACGAATGCATCAGCGATCCCAACATAATGCTTTCAGAGAAGTTGACTGCAATTTGCAAACCAGCAGCTCATTCAAAATATATAATTTACCGTGGCGGTAGGATAAGGAGAATTTATGCTTAAGAAATTATTTGCGCTTTTACTCATTGGAATTTCAGTAACAATTTTTTCAAAAAATCCAGATGCTCCTCTTTTTACAAATAGCGGATGGTATCTGCCCATTACCATAAACAACACTAATAATCCAGCTGCTCTGACTGATTACACAGTGCTTGTCACTGTTAATACTACCACCGCCATTACACAAGGAAAAATGAATGTTGATGGATCGGATATCCGCTTCACGACGGATTTTTCCAACGATCTGTCATACTGGATTGAACCGGGTATTCAGAATGAATACAGTATTAACCGCGACAGCACTCACATTTGGGTTAATTTGCCTATGATAGCTGGCTCAGCCAACACGTCCTTGTATATGTTCTATGGGAACCCTACAGCAGCAGCAAAAAGTAATATCGGCTCAACGTTTTTATTTGGAGATGATTTTGATGATAACCAGCTCGACTCTGAGAAATGGGAATTAGTATATGATAATCAAGGACAGATCATTGAACAGAATCAGCGGCTTGAGCACAACTCCCCACAGACCATTCCGCAATCAAACTCTTACCTTTTCTCAAAACCGCAATTCACCGGTCCAATCGTTCTGGAAATGCAATTTAAAAAAGGCGGTTATATTTACAGATCGGTTGGGTTGAATACAGAACCAAGAGGCAATACTAACGTAGTATATTGCCAGTGGCAGGATTGGGGTTCCTTTAGTTCAGGCGTAATGATTGACGGTGTTCAATCCGATGTTAATTTCAGAAGTGATTATTGGAGTACAACCTACAACCCGGAATACTATGTTAAAATAATTCGCCATCCAGATGGAACCTTCAGCTTTTCTGAAAAGGTGCCCTCATTCGAACCTGGTGGGCCGCAAGCATGGTTTGCACACCCCAGTTCAGCGATGTCGTTAGAGACTACATTAAGAGTCTTTGCTTATGATGGAGTCTGGGCAGCTCAATCGCTGCCAAGATATGAAGATAATATCCGTGTTCGCAAATTCAGTAGCCCGGAACCATTCACTATACTATCACCGGAGCAAACAGCATCTTCAGTCACTGAATACGTTGCCGATGCCAACACTGTTATGCTTGATCACTTTAACGGAAGTACCAACGCGAGCATTTTAGCCTATAGAGAAACCGGTGTCGCTTGCGCCACAATGCCCACTGCCGAACCAAACTCATCATTTGATGTTGGTCTAAGTGGATTAAGCCAAGCTCTAAAACTAAATCATCCAACTGGGGAACCTGCGGGATCGTCAACGTATTTGAAATATCCGGGCGGTCAGCTTCTCAGTCAGCCAAACGGAACAATTGAATTTTGGTTAAATCTTTCTTCATACGGTAAGGGATTAAACCTTGTTAATCAAGGGCAGTATTACAACGCATGCTCCGGCTGGACGTTTGATATAAGCATAGATTCAACAGGAAAAGTTGCCTCCGGTGCCTGGGCGGCATTTAGTTTGAATTCCGGAACAGAAATAGTTCCGCTTAATTCATGGACGCACATTGCGGTTTCATGGGGAAGCAGCGGAGCTAAACTATATATTAACGGCTCTTTAGTTGGAAGCGATGCAAATACCGGAATGCCTGCATCTGGATATGGCGGCAATGTTCTCATGAGGCTTGGAACACATACGGAAGTTAGCACAGCCATAGATGAACTCCGTATTTCGAATATTCAAAGAACTAGTTTTAACGCAACCTCTTCGCAGGCAATTTCGATCACTTCTCCTAACGGAGGAGAAAATTTGCTTGTTGGCTCTGTACAAAATATAACTTGGACGAGCACCGGAGTTGCAAACGTAAAACTTGAATACACAACTGATAACGGAACAAACTGGGCAACAATAATTGCAAGCACTCCCGCAAGTAGCGGTAGTTATGCTTGGACAATTCCAAATACACCTTCCTCGCAATGTAAAGTAAGAATAAGTGATGTTGCAAATACAAATATTTTTGATGAGAGTAATAATGTATTTACAATATATCAACCTACCGGAAGTGGCTTTACCGAAGTCTTTGCGGGTAGTTTAACGGGAGTTTATAGTAGTTCCGTAGCCTGGGGCGATTATGATAATGACGGCGATTTGGATATTCTTCTGACGGGATACAATAGTAGTTTAGTTGCCATTTCCAAAATTTATCAAAATACAGGAAGTAGCTTTACCGAAGTCTTTGCGGGTAGTTTAACGGGATTTAATGATGCTTCCGCACTCTGGGGTGATTATGATAATGACGGCGATTTAGATATTCTTCTGACGGGATGGACTGGTTCAGTTGG
>JAHJTX010000398.1 GCA_018829545.1 Bacteroidota bacterium
ACACCCGAACATCCCTTGGGTGCGGCAATGGTTTCTACAGAAGGCGCGTGCTCGGCGTATTATCGTTATCATAAAAAAAGGTAATTATGGCTAATTATAAGTTCAGTTTGAATTGCCCTCTGCCTATTTTTGATTATAAGGAAATTCTACTTGCTCATGGCGGCGGCGGAACGCTATCAAGAAAATTGCTGAAGGATATTTTCTATTCGCAATTCGGGAATCCGCATTTACTTGAAGAGATGGACAGCGCCCTGATAAATATTAATTCGGAAAGAATTGCATTCACTACTGATTCGTATGTTGTGAATCCAATTTTCTTTCCGGGTGGCAGCATTGGGGATTTGGCAATTAATGGAACAGTAAACGATCTGGCAGTTTGCGGAGCAATTCCCAAATATATATCTGTTGGATTCATTTTAGAGGAAGGGCTACCGCTCGCTGATTTGTGGGAAATTGTGTTATCGATGAAAAATGCTGCTGATATTGCCGGAGTACAAATAGTAACAGGTGATACAAAAGTCGTAGATCGCGGAAAAGGTGATAAAATATTTATTAATACATCAGGGATCGGTGAAATTGTAAATGGTGTTGAATTGAGTCCGGTAAAATGCAAACCCGGCGACAAAATTATCATCAATGGCAGAATTGCAGAGCATGGAATTGCCATTATGGCATCTCGCGAAGGACTTGAATTTGAATCTGAAATTGAAAGCGATACCGCTGCGTTGAATAAACTTATTGACGGTGTGCTAAAATCTTCAAATCAAGTACGCGTTATGCGCGATCCGACCAGAGGAGGAGTTGCAAGCACATTGAACGAAATCGCAGATAAAGCTTCGGTTGGAATTAAGATTTACGAAAACAAAATTCCGATTCGAGAAGATGTGAACAGTGCATGCGAAATACTCGGGCTGGATCCGCTTTATATTGCAAACGAAGGAAAAGCTATTATCATTATCGCCGCAGAGGATGCCGCAAAGGCGTTAGAGGAAATGAGATTAAACGAATTAGGAATTTACTCAGCAATAATTGGAGAAGTTACCGAGGATAATTCCGGAATGGTTATTATGGAAACACTGATTGGAACCAGCAGAATTGTTGATATGATTTCCGGAGAGCAATTGCCAAGAATTTGTTAACAGAGAGAAAATTATATGACAAATAAATTTACTCTTACTATAATTACACAGAATAGGGAAACGCGCCGAGTTCTGAAGTGAAGAGATAAAATAGTTCCTTCAGATTCCTCGATTCTATTAGTTGGCGAACGGGAGTCGGTAAAGAAATATTTGCAGAGTATATTCATAAAACTTCTTCCCGATCCCAAAACACTTTTGTAAAAATTAGTTTATCCGCAATGCCGCCCGATCTTCTGGAAAGCGAACTGTTTGGACACGTGAAAGGAGCTTTTACAAGCGCGACATCTGAGAAAAAGAGCTTATTCGAAATTGCCGACTGCGGAAGCATGTTCCTCGATGATATTGATGATATTCCTTTGAGTATTCAGCCGAAATTATTACGCGTACTCGAATACCGCGAAATAATGCGCGTCGGAAGCACATCATCAATTCCGAGGGAAATTCACGGAAGCAATCCGCTCCAAGTTCTCATTAAATCTTGCCGCAGATGTTTTATTGATGACTCAATGTCTTACGAACAAGTAATTTCATACTTAAACACAATCTTTTAAAGGAAGCTCTCGAATCATTTGAAGGCACTAAAACCAAAGCAGCTCAAAGTTTAGGTCTTTCGCTCTCCACTTTTAGAGATAAACTTAAGAAATACAATCTTCTTAATAACTGAACTGAACTGGCGTATGCACTTATAACATATTGGAAAAAAATAGCATTTTGACGTGATTAAGTTTTTCGAAAAAACTTAAATTTCTATACATAATGAGCGAAAATCAAACAACGTAGAGCTATTTTTCCAAAGAGTGATTGATAATGAGTTTTACATGAACCTATTTAATAAAAACCCGTTAAGCGTATGCGTCTTGTGCATACACCAGTTTAATTAAAAGTATAATGCTTTACCCTATACGAACAAAAAGAAATATCTGGATCTGAAATTTCTGTAAATCCAAGAGTATTTAATTTAATATCTGTATGATCAACAAGAATTAAAAATTCTGCTGGGACAATTACCATCATTGAAATATTACTACCAGGAGGTGTGCAAGAATTACAATAGTCTTTGTACCAAGCATCCTTTATTTGAATACTATTATTTCTAGTCGATTTCATAACAGCAACTTCGTCTATGTTTTGCGAATTTAGCACCTCTAAAGTGTATCTGTAATAAACTCCAGTAGGGAATTCATATTGATTGTTCGAATGATCTTCCATAATAAAAGAATAATTATCATCGGAATTTGTCAAATATTCTTTGCAAGCATAAGAGACGAGAAGAAATGAAATCAAAAGCAAAAAAATACTTTTTCTCATAATTTCACCTTTTATTTATGAGCCCTAACGGTGTTGCTGCTAACCCGCCGCCTATAACAAGAACGACAAACTAAAACGCATTGCCAAATATTTAGCCGTAGGTGCGTAACTTTCTCAGTACGCACCGAAGGCAAGTTAATTAATTAGAACGAACACCTAGAATAAAATTTATAACTAAAACATAATCTCAAAAATCACAAATCCGCCGAACTAAAATGGCGGTCGGCGTTGAGGCGCTGGTTATACCACTTTTTTAATTTAGTAATAATCGAAATAATATTTCTGTGAATCATAACTGCAACTGATGGGATAACCATATTTATTATACTGATATGTATATGCAGTAGTACTAAAATCATTTCCCATCATATAATTAATTTGGGAATGTTTAATAACATTATTCTTACTTATTGTATAAACGGAAAATAATGCTGTAACTTGTCTTAAAGGATTATTCATATTATCGTATTCATATTTATCATTGAATGACAAGCTACCATTTTGATAAAAATTAGTTTCAACTACATTTCCATTTTCGTCATAGTTAAATAAAGTGTATTTCACTTCAACACTATCGGTGTTAAATATACTTGATTTAATAAGTCTTTTATTAACATCATATTCATATTTCGTATTGCTTCTTAACTCATAGGTGCTGTCAAACATTTTCAGATATGTAAATGTATTTGATAAAAATCCTTGTTCATCGTATTCATTTAGATTATATGAATATTCTGGGACACCAGGATACGTGATGAAAGTGTTTTCTTTAATTATATATTGATTATCGTTGTATTCGTATTCGGATCTTCTCTCAAGATTACCATTATAAAAACTTTCAATCATTATAAGTTTATCAGAAGCGTCATAGAAGTATTCAGTATATGTGTTTGTATTAGGATTTGAATAAGTTTTATGAAGCAGATTTTTATTTTGGATTTCCAAAGGTTGAGTACTTTCATCCTTGCAACTGGAAACCAATAGAATAATGATAATGAGTATTGATATTAAATTTTTCATTTCATCACCTTATCTTTTTAGTGGTATAACGGCGTTGCCGCTAAGCCGCCGCCCAGAGCAGCAATGCTTAACTAACAACGAATGTTTATAATGTGTAGCCGACAGTAAATTTCACCGAACTGGCGGCGACCTAACTTACATACATAAACTACTTAGAACAAAATGCCGAACGAAAAACGTAAACCCTAAAATTGGACAAAGCCCAAACCGTTTCGGCGGTCGGTCTTGAGCGGCTTGTTAGGTTTACAGATTACTTATTTTTTATAAATTCCAATAGTTCCGAACTTAATTTCCCTATTGGGGGATTCGTCCATTTTCGATGATTAATCTTGATAGCTGACAAATATTCTAGTCTTTTGAAATGATCACTTGAATACTCTACATTTTTTATTTTATGGCGTAATAAATATAGAGCAAACTGAAGAATTCTTGGATCATCCTTATGTATTAAGTTTAGTATTTCGTCATCATTTACATCATCTTTTAGACTATAGCTTATCAAATCAATTCGCTTAACTTTTTTCTCGTCATATAACCATAATTCATTCATTTCATTAACAATTATTGGAGGTGAGGAGGGATTTTTAATATCGGCTTGATATTTAAAACGACAATTCCCTTGTTCATCAAATATATAACAACAATTCTCATATTGTCTTCCGGCAATTGAAAAATCATCAATGATAATTGATTTATCAAATATTTGAATTGAGGTTGGTTCATATTTCCCGAGATCATATTCCCAAATAGCTTTGCCATTTTTAGAAATGGAGACAAATTTAGTAATTGGTTTGGCTTTAATAAATGTAAAGTAATTAGTGCCAGAATTTGAATATGTATGAACAGGACTACATAGACAAGTAAGATGCCATATTTTTCCATTTTCATCTGGAGAGTAAACACCGATCATTTTGCCGGTTTTATCGTAGAACTCAATTCTATTTGACAGAGGTAACGCAACATCTCCTTTATTTGAAACAATTGGAATCTGAACATTATTATCTGCCGGAAAAATATTTTGCCACAGAATTTTGTTTTCTGAATCATAAAGAGTTACTTCTTGACTTCCCGAAAATCCCTCATAATAATTTCCTTCTATTGATGTTTTATAAGCCTTATTGTGTGAGTATTCTTCAAAAAGTACTCTACTTGCTTGCTGAGCGAATAAATTGTTAAAAAATAAAATTACAAATAGAATTGATAATCTTTTCATATGACCAACAAAATAGTATTTAGTGTAAACCTAACGGCGACACAACTAAGCTGCTGCCGTAATTTTAAATAAATATTTATAAAACCTACAACTTTAAATTGCTGAAAACCCTAAAAAAGTAAAGCGTGTAGGCAGTCAGACTTGAGTTGTTGGTTATATTTACATTTAATTGGGGCAAGCAATCTACTTACCCCTTAATTTTACTTTCTTTATTTTGTTAACATCATTTTCTTAACGGAGCTAAACTTACCAGCTTGTAGTTTATAAATATAAACACCACTTGGTAAATTGCTTGCATTAAATTGAACAGAGTATTTACCCACTGATTGATGTTGATTAACTAGCTTCGCAACCTCTTGTCCAAGAGCGTTATAAACAACCAAATTAACAAATCCATCTTTTGGTAATTGATAACTTATTTGAGTTGTTGGGTTAAAAGGATTTGGGAAATTTGAGTTAAGAGCATACTCTTGAATTACTTCAATTTCTTCTTCGCTATTTTCTTTCCAAAGGCTTTGCCCATAAGTTGAAACAGTACTTGAGTAATTAGATTCATTTCCAGAGTTGTCAAATGCCTGCACTGAATATCTTGCTGTTAAATCTCCAAATTTGGTAATTAAAACATTATTATCTGTATAAGGATTTGATGCTGGATTTACATAATGAGCTCCCCACCCAGAACCAAAATTATACTCTTTTTTGAGTTTGTAATGGCTTAAATTTGAACCTCCACCAGAAAAAGAAAGTGTAGGATTATTACCATATCCGCCACTCATTGATATTGTTGGAGTTGGAGGTGTTTCATAATAAACACTATGTTCTGCACTTGGT
>JAHJTX010000399.1 GCA_018829545.1 Bacteroidota bacterium
TAACCAACATCATTTTTTTTATCTCAACAAAATCTCCGGCATGCAGTCTGTAAAAGTAAACTCCGCTGCTTAGCCCACTTCCGTTAAAATCGATTTGATAATTACCGGCGGTTTGCTCTTTATTTACTAATGAAGCAATTTTGCTTCCTAACAAATCAAAAATATGCACTGAAACAAAACTGTTTTTCTGTAATTGATAATTAATCTTTGTGGTCGGATTAAATGGATTTGGAAAATTTTGCGAAAGCTCAAAATTAATTGGTGACTGCTCAATGGGATTATTTTCGATATCATTTATTATCCATCCCATTTTATTGCTAATAAATGAGGCTAGGTCTTGGCCCATTACTTGATGGTGGCGTACACGAGGGTGTTTAGTCCAGTTTGGATTAAAAGGGAAAAAATATGTACCTATCTTTGTGTCGTTCTCAGTATTTTGTAAATATTTTACGGCTGCTTCTATGTAACCGGGCCAAGCGGAACCCGCTCTTGTGGCGTCCATACTGCCCAGTGAACAAACAATAAACGCATCTGGATGGCGCAGACGAATCTCCCGTGCAAAATCTATATATGCGTTAGTAATTTTAGACGAATCCCGAGTACCTAAGAGCCAGCTATCATTTTGGAAAAGGTTTATCGCTACTACATCGGGAATGAATTGACTAAAATCCCAATTACTCGTCGGATCATCAGGATTGAGACGGTAATAATATTGAGACATCACCATGTTAAACCAGCTTATCATAATACCAATTCCGCTTTTTGCGATACACATATAATCGGCATTCAATAAACGTGAGGCTACCGCACCATATGCTAAAAAATTATTCTCTTGCGCCATATTATCATCTGCGCCGTTATCGGGAGCTTCGTTTCCATATCCGCAAGTAATAGAATCGCCGTAAAATAATATTTTATATTTAGGTCTTTCTGGAGGGGCAAGCAGGGTTTTCCCATCATTAAGGTAAATTCCTAAAAATTTTGTAGAACCTGTGGATGCTTCAGTCCGGCGAAAAATAAGAAGGTTATGAACGGTATCAGAAAGCGAGGTTGAGATAACATAGATCTTACTCCCTGCCTGACAATCAATAACATGCGGATTGTCATAATCTTCATCAATAAAAATATCATAAAACGATTGCCCGGTTTTATCATCTAACAAAAGGAAGAGTAAAGAACCCTCAAAATTTGCACTAATGTAAGTGCCGGGCCAGAAAAGAGTTGGCTGGTCGGGGATTGAAAAGTCAATCCTTCCCGTATATTGAAAATTTGGATCATCTGCCTTTATTGTTGTAATTCCAAACGACTCTGAGAAAAAGCAAAAAACAAATATTGGAAAAACAAACCATCCACTTAGATTTTTTCTTCTCATTTAAAAACCTTTCTTCTGTTAATACATTGTTGAATATTTCCCAGAATTATTTGTATCACTATGACAGCCTGCCTTATAAACCTTTGTATTCTAATTTGTTATCTCTCTTCCTCTGGTCATTTGATACTATTTAACCAACATCATTTTTTTTATCTCAACAAAATCTCCGGTATGCAGTCTGTAAAAGTAAACTCCGCTGCTTAGCCTGCTTCCGTCAAAATGGATTTGATAATTACCGGCGGGTTGCTCTTTATTTACTAATGCGGCAATTTTGCT
This sequence comes from Bacteroidota bacterium, assembly GCA_018829545.1. GTDB lineage: Bacteria > Bacteroidota > Ignavibacteria > Ignavibacteriales > Melioribacteraceae > JAHJTX01. Next base: position 1,649 of record JAHJTX010000399.1, read on the forward strand.
TCCTAATAAATCAAAAATTTGAAGTGAAACATAACTGCTTTTTGGTAATTGATAACTGATCTTTGTAATCGGGTTAAATGGATTCGGGTAATTCTGTCCCAAAGCATAAACTGTAGGAATTGTGTTATCATTAATATCGGTTGTAACATTGAATGAAGTAGTATTTGACCAATCTGACCACTTCAAATTATGATCGCGGTATTTAACTCTGTAGTAATGCAATTTATCGCTTTCAAAGCGCGAAGAGTTAAATGTGAGTTTTGTCAGATCAACCATGCTATTCAAATCAATAGGAATATAAGCGGCGTCAACTCCATAAATGTTTTTCCAATGAACCATAGTATCAACAACAGAGGGGGTAAAATTTTCATTCTCGGAAATCTGAATCTTTACAGTCATCAAAGAGTCGCCACTAATTTTAGAAGTATTGAAAATAACTTTACCTGCATCCACAGTTGGCGCGTTTGTAAGCGGATTAGCCGGAGCCGGCTGAGTAATTTTATTGTACCAACTATCCATTAACTCGGAATCTCTTGGTTTACTAGAATTACCTAAACTATACATTGAGGACTGATATGTTTTTTGGGCTACATCAATTTCAACGATCTGGTAAGAATAGTTATCATAGGACATATGGATAGCCGGGAAATCAGCATTCTTGAATGCGCCCCACCGATCAATTGCCCCGCCACCGCCACCGCCGCAAATAATCCTAAAATCTCCTTGAGAATTAACAACCACAGATTCAATAGTGCCCCTTTCATATCCGTGTGTATGTCCGTATGAATGTTGAACTACTTTTGAATATTTCTTTAATATTGGATAAATCTGACTGCTGATATAACTAGGACCTCCGTCATAAGTTATTCCCTCCCCCCACAATTCGGTTATTGCAAAATGATGGGACATAATATAAATGAAATCTATGGTAGAATCAGCTTCTGCTTGTGGTAGTATGATCTTATCTAACCAAGTTTTTTGTAAACTTCCAACAGTAGAGATTGCGTTAGAATTTATACCAATAAACAACGTGTTGACAATTCTGAGAGACCAAAACTTTTCATTGGCGGCTGGAAATGGAGCGACATCATCGTACTGCATATAATTGTAATAATTTTGACTTTCGACTTCATGGTTTCCTGCAACAGTCATAAAAGGAATATATGGTGAGACTGGCGAAATTGGCGCAAAGAATTGATCTGTCCATTGTACGATATTGTTGCCATCAACAACTAAATCCCCCGAATGAAGAACCAAATTAAGATGATTTTGGATATCGTTACCATAAAGCTGTTGTATTTTCGCTTTTGCTGCTTTAAGAACTTTGACTGCCATAGATGTATCGGTGCTATGAGTATCACTCAATAATAATAATCTTATTTTGCCCGTGAAACTGCTATCGGGTAAGGTTTTGAAGGAATAAACCTTAGAAGAGCCGCTACCGCTTACAGCTTTGTAATAATACTCGGTGTAGGGTTGAAGTCCAGATAATTTCACTGAATGCCACCGGTAGGGAGAAGTAATAATTTCGCTTGTTCCGCTTGTCGATTGTCCCAGTGATGCGGTTGTTCCGTATTCAACATTCGTGATTGTTGACAACGTATCATGCCAACAGACGTATATTGAAGTTGTCGTTGGCTCCTGAAGGTAAGGAACAAGAATTAATTGCTTTGTGCTTGGAGCCGAAACCTTATGACCATAACCGCCTAAGGCAATAACTTCAGATGAAGAAACAGAATAATTCCAAATTGCAAGTTCTGCACAATCAATTTCTTTATCCTCTCCATCTTCATCGGCAAAAACAAGTAAGAGACTATCCAGCGCAAATCGCCCATCAACTGCCTGAAGGGTTCCTCTGCGAAGTAATTGTCCGTCTAAATAATAGTTGTATTGTGTACCGTTCTTAACAGATAGAACTAATCTGTACCATTCATTGGGCTTGACGGCATAAGCTGAATACCCTGTAACTGCAACACCAATATTTCCAGCGGTGTTAATAAAACAATCTCCATCATTATTATTTGCCAGAGTTGTTTGAAAGAAGCAGTGCCAGCCATCAAGCGCAGGAATGCGAAAATCAATTTGAATTGAATATTCGTTTACCAAAGTACCGCCGCCATTTGGCGAAATACCATGAAACATTTTGTAATAACTTCCCACACTAATTTTCACCGCACCGTTTCCCGCTTCCGGACCTGAAGTAATTTGATGTGTCCCGAATAATTGCAATTCCGTTCCAACGCTCGGTTCTGCTTTAAGAAGATTTGCCTCATCATCAAATTTCCACCAGCCATTTCTAGCGGAAACTTGGGGATAGCAAACCGAACTAAATGCGACAATAAAAAACAAGGAAAAAATTAAAATACGTTTCATATAACACCAAACTTATGAGTTAAAAAACAAGCATTTGTTTTATCTACTTTGACTAAACATCTGTTATTTTAATATCATCAATTTCTTGATGTTTTGGAAAGAACCCGCCTCTATTTTGTAGAGGTAAATTCCGCTGGGAAGATTTCCAGCATTAAAACTAACTGCATGTCTGCCTGCGGATTGGTATTGATTTACTAAAGTTGCAACTTCACATCCAAGAATATCGAATACTCTCAATGTTACTACTTCAGAATTTTGCAGCGAATAAGTAATAGTCGTTGACGGGTTGAATGGATTCGGGTAGTTTTGTTCTAAACTGTAATTATCCGGCACAAAAGAAGTAGGTTCAACCGGCAAAGGTAACCCTACACTTCCAAACGCTAAAACTTCTTCCGAAGACAAAGCATAATCCCATATTGCAACTTCTGCAACATCAATATCAGCGTCATCGCCATCATTATCAGCAAAAAGGAGTAAAGTAGGATTTAGCGCATAGCGGGTATCAATTGCATACGCATTCCAGTCTACAATCAACTGCCCATCAATATAAGATTTATTGGCAACGCCGTTTTCAACAGTTATTATCAATCTATACCATGTATTTAGAGCTGTTACAAAAGTAGAATACCCTGCTCCTGCAGTGCCGA
>JAHJTX010000040.1 GCA_018829545.1 Bacteroidota bacterium
ATCGGGTTTCCGCTAACTTTATCAATTTTAGTGTTGAATGGTTCTTTAGTCTTTCTATCTTTTACAATTTCTAAAGCTGCAAATAATCCAATCACTCTCACATCGCCAACTGAAGGATGTTTTTCCTTCAACTCATTTAATCGAGTAAGTAAATATTCACCCATTTCTTTTGATCTATTTATTAGTTCATGTTTTTTCAATTCATTAATTGCCGCTATCGCTGGCGCAAGAGTTAATGGATGAGCTTCATAAGTATGACCGTGAGAAAAGTAATGATCGTTAAAATAATCTGCGATCTTCATTGTTGTTGCTGTCAATCCCAACGGAACGTATGCCGAGGTTATACCTTTGGCGGTTGTTAAAATGTCTGGTACAACATTCCAATGATCAACGGCAAACCATTTACCGGTTCTTCCCCAGCCGCTCATTACTTCGTCGGCTATTAAAAGAACATTGTTATCATCGCAAATTTGCCTTAATCGTGGAAGATAATCATCAGGCGGAATAAGAATTCCATTTGTCCCAACAACCGGTTCAATTATAATTGCTGCAACGTTTCCCTCATTTTTTATCATGTGCTCAATGTATTCAACACACGCGAGATGGCAATCAGGGTAGTCGTGTTGTAGCGGACAGCGATAACAATTACATTCCGGCGCAAAAATTACACCTTCAATTTTACCTGAGGGTTCCACAGCCCAACGACGCGGATCGCCGGTAGCCGCAATTGCTGCCGCGGTTGAACCATGATACGAATTATAGCGTGAAATAATTTTATACTTGCCTGTGTACATTCTTGCAATTTTTATTGCAGCTTCGTTCGCTTCAGTGCCTGAAGTAGAGAAATAAAATTTCTCTAAACCTTTCGGCAGAACTTCGAGAAGAAGTTTGCTTAATTCTGCTCTTACATCTGTGGCAAAACCGGGAGACGCATATGCAAGTTTCTTCGCTTGCTCTTCGATGGATTTAATAATTGCCTGATTCTTATGCCCAAGCGATACACACATCAATTGTGATGAAAGATCTAAATATTTCTTCCCTGTTGAATCTGTGAAATAACATCCTTCAGCATCAACAACATGGAGTGGTTTCCAATTTTTCTGATATCTCCAGGTTCCATAAGTGTATTTTGCCGTTATTTCGGAAACGGAAAGTTGATTTACATTTTGTTCACTCATAAAATTAAGTCCTTTTTTTCTTTGAATTGTATTTAACAACTTTTTCTTTCGCTAAAAATCCCATTTTATATTTTGGCGGATCTTCGGGACTTAAAAGCTGATTGAGAATATCAAACACTACTTTGAATTGCTTATCATATTTTTTTTCGAGTTCTTCTAAACTTAGAGAGAGTTCCTTATTTTCAGCAAACATTCTTCTCAGGTTCACGAATGTTTTCATTATTTGAATATTCACTTGAATTGCTCGCTTACTTTTGAGTACACTGGATAACATTGCAACACCAAGTTCAGTAAAAGCATAGGGAGATGTCCTGGCAAATCGCAGGGGCGAAAGGTTATCACAATTTGTGATAACCTCATCACGCTCATCTTTCGATAACTGAAACATGAAGCCTTCCGGAAATCTTTCTATATTTCTTTTAACCGCCTGATTGAGTGTGCGAGTATCTACGCCATACAATTCAGCCAAATGACGATCAACCATCACTTTCTCGCCGCGAATAAGAAATATCCTCTGCTCTATTACTTCCGCCGGAATAATTGCATTCATGATTTGAAATTATACAGTTGTGATTTTTTCATATGTCTCCGGTCTTCTATCCCTATAGAATTGCCAAACGTTTCTAACTTCCTGAATTTCATCTAAATTAAGATTTGCCACAACCAATTCATCTTTATCTCGGCATGCTTGAGCGATGATTTTTCCGCGTGGTGAACAGAAATAACTTTTTCCATAAAATTCCCCAATGTTCCATGGTGCTTCAGTTCCAACACGATTAATAGCGCCGACAAAATATCCATTTGCTACCGCATGAGCAGGCTGTTCAAGTTCCCATAAATATTCAGAAAGTCCCGCAACCGTTGCAGAAGGGTTGAATACTATCTCGGCGCCATTTAATCCGAGCACACGCGCACCTTCAGGGAAATGTCTGTCGTAGCAAATGTACACTCCAATATCTGCAAAAGCAGTTTTGAAAACCGGGAATCCAAGATTACCCGGCTTAAAATAAAACTTTTCCCAAAATCCCGGATCGCAATGAGGGATATGATGCTTGCGGTATTTACCGAGATATTTTCCGTCCGCATTAATAACTGCCGCCGTATTATAATAAACACCAGTAATTTCTTCTTCGTAAATCGGGAGGACAATCACCATGCTATATTTCTTTGCAATTTCCTGGAAGAGTTTTGTAGTCGGTCCGTCAGGAATTTTTTCTACGAGTGAATACCATTTTGTTTTTTGTTCGGCGCAGAAATATGGACCGTAAAACAATTCCTGCAGACAAAGTATTTGAACTCCTTTTTTCCCTGCATCGTCAATCATAGAAAGATGTTTTTCAATCATCGATTGTTTTATCTTTTCAATCGGTTGCTCTGATGAGATTGACATTGTGGACTGAATCAATCCGCCAACTACTTTTCTGGACATGTTATATTCCCTTACTTTATGATTCTTAAGTAAATAGTATAGAGTAGGAAGTATGTAGTTCTCAATGACAAAATTTTTCTGGTTGGTTTATCATACTATGTAACATCTTGCCTACCTCCGCATATTTTGTTAAAAGTTTATTTCTTTGTTCATTATCAAAATATTTATATTCAAAAGCGAAGTCAATCTAAACCTCCGTTTCCCCTGACTCGTCAGCAGAATCAATAAGCCTATTTATAAAGGATTTTGGATACTTGCGTTTGTACCAAGCTTCAGCAATATTCGCGCATACTGATCTGGAAGACCTCCGAATCTGGTCCACTATTGAATATTTTTCTTCTATTGGAAAATTTTTTGTCATTTCAAATATTTCCAAAGCCAATTGATATACTTTTAAATCTCTGAATCCTCTATAATTTTTATTAGTGTCCATAAGAATTATACTCGTTACTTCTTGCTGCTTACTTCATACTACTTACTTATATCAGCTCATCCAATTAACTTTTGATTCGGGATTCCATTTAGTTGTAATTTTTTTTAACTTAGTCCAAAATTCGATTGAGCTTTTTCCAGTGATATCGCCAACGCCAAATCTCGATTCATTCCAACCGCCAAAAGAAAATGGCTCACGCGGAACCGGCACGCCAATATTTACACCGATCATTCCGGCGCTTGCTTTTTCTGATACGTATCGGGCAATTCCTCCGCTTTGAGTGAAAACAGATGATGCATTTCCATAATGTGAACTATGCTGGATCTTTAATGCTTCGTCAACATTGTCAGTACGAATAATTACAATAACCGGACCGAAGACTTCTTCCTTAGCAATACGCATTTCCGGACGAACATTGTCGATTACAGTCGGTCCAACGTAGAATCCGTTTTCCTTCCCTTTAACAACGCTATTTCTTCCGTCTACTAAAACTTTTGCTCCTTCTTTCTCAGCTTCGGTTATGTAACCTTCTATTCGCTCTTTAGCTGCTTTCGAAATTACAGAACCAAGATTGACGCCAGGAATAATTTTTATCGCTTCCTTGCATAATTCGTCGATAATGTGATCCACGGAGCCAACTGCAATCATTGATGCAGCAGCCATACAGCGCTGCCCTGCACACCCTGACATTGACGCGGCAACATTCGATGCTGTCATTTCAACATGCGCATCAGGAAAAACTAACAAATGATTTTTCGCTCCTCCTAAAGTTAAGACACGTTTTAAATTTGATGATGCGCGAATATAAACAAGTTTTGCAATTTTAGTGGAACCAACAAACGATACAGTATCAATTCCGGGATGATCGCAAATTGCTTCAACTGTTTCTTTGGCGCCATGAACTACGTTAAATACTCCATCCGGTAATCCGGCTTCTTTTAATAATTCTGCGAGTCGGTTTGCACTAAGTGGAACTAATTCCGATGGTTTTAAAATCATAGTGTTGCCAAGGACAAGCGCATTTGGGATTGTCCAATTCGGAACCATATTGGGGAAATTAAATGGGGCGATAGAGGCAACTACCCCGACAGGATATCTTTCCACTCTGCACTCAACACCTTTACTCACTTCCAGGATTTCTCCGGAAGCAATTTGCGGCATTGAGCAGGCGAACTCTGTTAGTTCCATACTTTTTTCAACTTCTGCTTGAGCTTCTGAGAGAGTCTTTCCGTTCTCTTCGCTGACTAATTCCGAAAGTTCCTTCATATTCTTTTCAAGAAGTGCTCGATACCTAAATAAAACTTGGGTTCGTTCTTTTATTGGAGTTGCCGACCAGCTTTCAAATGCAGTTCTTGCCGCAGATACTGCTTTATCGAGATCGGAATAATTGGAAAGGGTTACTTCGGAAATTTTACTTCCATCAATTGGAGAGTTGACGTCTAATGAACCACCGCTCCCCTTAATGTACTTACCGGCTACAAAATTTTCGACTGCAGGATACTTCATGTGATTCTCCTTTTAGTAAATAACATTACTAACTTACCTTACGCAAAGGGATAAGAATTGTAGGGCGATTCGCTGAATCGCTCAGTCAATTTAGTTCAAATTATTCATTTAATGAGCGAAACAGCGTTTCGCTCTACATTTTTGCGTAACACAAGTTACTAAGAGAAAATCTTTACTCTTAGGTTGTGAAAATAGAAATAACATTTTCAAGTAACAAGAAAATGATTTATTATTTGATTATCTATTCTATAGCAAGATTTGACCATAAATCTAATTTGTTACTGTATTATGCACTTAACTAAACTTCAAATTTCCCGATCAATTTACAAAGCTTTTGAATACTTTCTCTTTTAACGCTTGATTGGATTTGGCATGAAGTTCTGAAAATGAAACCACCGTTCTGCCTACACAAGCACAGCAGCGAAAATAAATTCAAATTTTTACGCTTTTAGAAATATTTACCGTATATAATTTGAATAAGGAAATTTCAATTTGTATATTTTGCAGCAGTATATCTGGAGAATTGATGCTCGTTTATAATACTCTTACACGGAAAAAGGAAGAATTCAAACCAATAAATCCGCCAAATGTTACAATGTACGTTTGCGGACCTACTGTTTATGATTACTTCCATATTGGTAACGCGCGTTCATTTATTATGGCAGATATTATTCGCAGGCATTTGATTTTCAAAGAATACAATGTAACATTCGTTATGAACCTTACGGATATTGACGATAAAATAATTAATAAATCAATTGAAGAAAAAATCGATTCCAGCAAAGTTTCGCAAAAGTATGTCGCTTCTTTTTTTGAGGATATCGAAAAATTGAAAATTAAAAAAGCAGACGTCTATCCTAAAGCCACCGAGCACATGGATGAAATAATTTCATTAATTAAAAACCTCGAAGAAAAAAAACTTGCGTATAATTCTGATGGTAATCTTTTTTTTAGAGTGAAAGAATTTAAAAATTATGGATTGTTGAGTGGAAAGAATACCGACGATTTGGAACTCGGTTCAAGAGTTGAAGTAAATGAACAGAAAGAAAATCCATTAGATTTTTCTTTGTGGAAAAAAGCCAAAGCAGGCGAACCATATTGGGACAGCCCTTGGGGGAAGGGAAGACCGGGCTGGCATACAGAGTGCTCAGCTATGAGCGTAAAACATCTTGGCAAAACAATTGATATTCATGCCGGCGGGAACGATTTAATTTTCCCGCATCACGAAAATGAAATTGCTCAAAGTGAAGGATGCTTCGAATCAAAATTTGTTAATTATTGGATGCACTTTGGTTTTCTAAATTTTCAGGATGAGAAAATGTCCAAGTCATTGGGCAATTTCTTTACTGCGAGAGACATACTCAAAAAATATTCAGCGGAAGCAATCAGATTATTTTTCTGCCAAACACATTATTCAGGACCGCTTGCCTTTAGTGAAGAACTAATTGCTTCGTCGGAAAAGGGTTTGGAAAAAATCTCGAACTTTGTTGAATTCATTAATTCCAAATCGTCTTACGGCGAATCAGAAGGAGTTGAATGCAGTTTTGATTTTGACTTTTTCTTGTCCAGATTCGTAACGGCGATGGATGACGATTTTAATACACCCCAAGCTGTTGCAGCTATTTTTAATTTTATTAAATCAGCAAATAAATACGCAGTTGAGAATCCCAAATTAAATTCAGATTTCTTCGTGAAAGCGGGTGAATTTATTCAAAAAACAGCCGGCGATGTTCTCGGAATTGCGGACTTCAAACAGACGAATAAAATTGACCAAACTTTGTCGCATGATTTGGTTAATCTTCTTATTGAGATTCGCCAGAAAGCAAAAGTTGAGAAAAATTATTCTCTTGCCGATGAAATAAGAGACAAATTAAATTCTTTTGGGATTAGCCTGAAAGATTCAAAAGAGGGAACCACATTTAAGATTAGTTGAAAGAAAAATTGAATAGAAAAATTTTGACATTAATAGTAATTGGGATATCGGCGGTTATAATAGCATCAGTGTTGCTCTGGCTGTATGTAATTAATATTTACGAAGTAAAAATAAATTTAAGCAGCAATTCTCTTATAGCTGATGACAATTCGACTATTACCGTGGAAGTTGTTCCGCTTAACTCTTTCGGTAAACGAGCGCTTGGACGCGTTTCTAAAGCAGATTTTTTTATTGAAGAAGGTCACGAATTAGTTGAAATACTATCGGGTGAGAGGAATTCGCAAACACTAAAATTAAGAGCTAAATCACAACCTGGAAGAGTAATTATTCTTATTAAAAGTGAAGATTCTTTGCTCCCGGCAAAAATTGTAATTCCGGTTGAGAAGAATAAAAAAGAAAATTACTCTTGAATATTAACATAAAAACCATTTAGTTGGGTACAGTTTTCTATTCATTTTGCTATCGAGGAAATATGAAATCAAATTTTAGAATATCGGTCATTTATTTTATTCTTGCCGCAGCTATGTTTGCGCAGGGAACTGCCGGAACGGATGCCAAATTTGAATACAGATCATTGGTTGATATTCCTTCTGCAGGGATACTGGAAAAAGGTTATGTCGGCGTAACGGTTGACGTACTTCCATTCGGTGTTGTGATGTCCAAAATTGAAGTTGGCGTATTCGATAATTTTAGTTTTGGCATTTCTTATGGCGGCGCAAATATTATCGGTTCGGGAATTGTGAATTGGTATGAAATTCCCGGCGTTAATCTACGAGCAAGGGTTATGGATGAAACGGAAGTTTACCCTGCGCTTACACTTGGCTTTGATTCTCAGGGGAAGGGGTCATTTTTCAAAAATATTAATCGGTACGAAATTAAATCACCGGGATTTTTTGCAGCTGCAGCAAAGAATTTTGAATTGCTCGGTTACCTCAGTTTACACGGTGTTGTAAATTATTCGCTTGAAAGAGATGACCATGACAAAGATTTGAACTTGGGAATTGGAGTCGAAAAAACAATAGGCGGGAAAATTTCTGTCGTTGCCGAATATGATTTTGCTATTAACGATAACAACTCATTAGCTCTTGGAAGCGGAAACGGATATCTGAACATGGGTGTTCGCTGGTCTGTTGGCGAAGGATTCACAATCGGAATGGATTTAAGAAATATGCTGGATAATAAAATAGTAAACAGCAATAAAGCCGATAGAGCAATTTTTATTGAATATGTGAAGGCTATATTCTAACGTACATTTTAGTATACAAATGTGTGTATGCTTAAATACACAAGAGCGGAGTAATTCCTCAAATAATCCCGTTTTTACTCATTTCTATTGCGGTATGATTTTTGCGACATTACCGTAGCAATCAGAAAGGAGTTATAAAATGAGATCATATGTTTACACAATTCTACTTGCGATAGCAGTTTCATTTACAGGATGTTATACGCAGTTAGCCACACGAGCCTATGAAAGTCCCGAATATGAGTACGAGGATTATGATGGCGACCGATATTATGATGAAGGCGAAGTGAACGACTCTGACAGAACCTATGAGCGCGAGGGTGAATATGAAGTTTACGTTGATGCTGACGGTGAAGGCGTTACCGTAATTATAAATGATAATGATAATGATGATGATTACTGGAGATTTAATCACAGAAGATATTATTGGGATTATTACCCTTCTGCTTCATTATGGGGGACATACGATCCTTTCTATGATTACTTTTGGTGGGATCCTTACTTCCACATAACACCACCATATTATTATCCTTCTTCATTTTATATGGGTTATTATTACAATCCTTATGGTTATTACGGTTATGGTTTTTACGGTGATTATTACGGATACGGATACGGATATGGGGATTACAATTCTAATAAATATCGCTCGCATACCACAAGATTGCGGGATAACGATGGCGGAAGAGGAAGAAACTCTACACTGAGAGATAGTTATGGAGATAGAGGTTCAGTAGCGAGAGCGCCTGTGAACACTACTGATAGATCTAATTCTTCGGGAGTTAGAGATTTAACCCGAGAACTCTCATCAACCCGCGCAATTAGAAATACATCCGGAAAAGGCGGAACTAGAGAAAATACGACTGAGTCATCAGTTAGAGTTACCGGCAGAGACGAAGCGCAGCAAGTTAAGTCAAAACGTGAATCGGCAGAAAATACGAAAAGTGGATTTACGCGCGAATCAAGTTTGAGAAATCGCGCTTCAAACGAAACTCAATCTGTAAAAAGAAAAAGCAGCTCGGAACCTTCAAAAAATTCTGTCAGAGAAAAAGCGCAGAGTAATGAAGTAAAAAAATCTACGAGCAGATTTAACTATAAAACAAAAACTTACTATTCGGAACCGTCTTACAGAACAAAATCTAACAAGAACTCGCGTTCTGGCAGCAAAGTGGAGAGTAAGGATAATTCATCGAGTTCTTCAAAATCATACCGAAGCAGCAACAGTTCTAGAGGCAGTTCATCTAAATCTTATTCATCAGGGAACAGATCAAGTTCAAAATCGAATTCTTCTGCATCAAGATCCAGCCGTAGTTCGAGCAGTTCAAAAAGTAGTTCATCAAGTTCAAGAAGCAGTAATTCAAGCAGAAGCGGAAAGAGCAGAAGATGAAAACCTATAAAGTAATTTCAAAATCTCTATTATTCGTTATTTTGATGACTTCAATTCAAGGCTGTTATACGCAGTTAATTGTGAAGGGCAATTATTCGTCCGAAACTACGATTATTGAAGTAACAAATATTAACGAAATCCATTACCCAGATATTATTTTACTTCCGCCAATATACCTGCCTCGGCCAGTTCAGGAAGTTGTTATTCAAAAAACTGAAGATGAAGGTAATGGACGAAAAAAGAGAAAAAGTACAGAAGACAATTTGAGAAATAATGACGGCGGTAGACCCAGCCAAAGTGGAGGAAGAAGATGAAATATTTTGTTGTTGCTGCCAAACTAATGTTGATTGTTTGTTTTTTTTCAATTCAATCTTTTGCTCAAAATTCAAATGACGCACTAAGATTAAGTGAACCTGGGGTTATTACAAATGCTGTTTCGCTTGGAACTGCAAACAGCAATTTAGCTTTGGATAATTATGCAGCCGTACAACTAAATCCTGCAGCGCTTGGAAGTATCCGCAAATTTCAGCTAACGGGGGGATTGCTGTTCAACTCGCTTGAAAATGAGACTGCATTTTTCAATTCAACAACGCAGTATTCTCAGAATTCAATGACGTTAAATCAACTTGGAATCGCCTATCCATTACCCACAGCTAGGGGCAGCCTGGTTTTTGGTTTCGGTTATTCAAAAGTAAAAGAATTTAATGGAGCGCAAAAGTTTAACGGATTCAATTCGTCAAATCACTCAATGATTCAGGACTTAGCAAATTTTAACGATGATATTGCATACGATCTTGGATTATCTTATCCACTAAAGGATGCGAATAATAACTATATAAAAGATACGACAGGCATTGCCGGTAATCTCAATCAAAGCGGATTGATATTGCAGGAAGGCTCGTTAAATAGTTGGTCTTTTTCCGGCGCTGTTGAAATCAGTCCGAATTTGTTCGTTGGAGCTTCGTTTAATATTTATACCGGCGCTTATAGAAGAGACCGCGAGTATTACGAGGATGATACAAAAAATCTCTATTCAGGTTTGTTGGATCCAAATGATTCTGCTACCGAAGATTTACAGAGTTTCTTTCTCAATGACATTATCGATTGGGACCTTTCCGGCTGGGATATGAAACTTGGTTTACTTTTCAAGCCAGACAGATATTCTTCCTTTGCAGCGGCAATTAAACTGCCGACTCAATATACAATTCGGGAAAACTATTACATCGCAGGTTCCTCGTATTTTAAGAATAATGCCGGTTATGATTTAGTTCCTTACGACGAAACAATCGAATACGATATTCAAACTCCGTTCGAATTATCATTGGGCGGGTCGTATTCAATTGCGGGGCTTACTGTTAGCGGCAGCGGAACAATGATCGACTATACCCAAATGGAATTTACAGACGGTTTAACTACGGAGAAGAGAATTACGAACAATAAACAAATTAAAGATGACTTCACTACCACGTTCGGCTATAATCTTGGTCTTGAATACGAAATACCTTACCCCAATGTCAAATTACGAGGTGGATTCATGACTATTCCTTCTCCGTACAAAGCCGATCCTTCTGAATTTGATAAAATGTTTTTAACAGGCGGAGTTGGATTTGTTCTGAGCAAGGTGCTGGTTATTGACGCAGCTTATTCTTACGGCTGGTGGGAAACTTACGGCGATAATTACGGAGAAAATTTATCACGTACGTTCCAAACTATCAACCGATCCGATTTTATTGTGAGTATGACTTACAGAATGTAACAAACCTATAAATTGGAATCATTGTAAAAGCATCTTATTTTTAATTGGATGCTTTTTTTTATAATGACGGAGGATTTCATAAAAGGGTTAGTTACTCGTATTGAAAGCAAGGATTACTACGTAAGCGATTCTGCCGAAAAGGAATTCCGATGTAATCTGCCGGGTAGATATAAGAAAGAGTTCGCCTTAAAAAAAGATAAATTATATATAGTTGATGTCGTTGCGGTTGGCGACTTTGTTGATTTTGAAATCAATGAAGATGGAACCGGCACAATCCAAACAATTCATGAAAGAAGAAATCATCTCTCACGCAAAGCTCCAAAAATAAAAGGCGCATCATTCAGAGGGGAGAGGCTTGAGCAGATAATTGCATCGAACGTGGATAATTTGGTAATTGTTTCGAGCGCAGAAAATCCGCGGTTTAATAGCAGGGTAATCGACAGGTTAATTGTAATCGCCGAAAGTTCGCACGTTGTGCCAATCATATTGATAAATAAAATCGATCTTGAGAAAAACCACAAACTCGAAGAGTGGCATAACCTGTACGCTGATTTAGGATATAAAATATTTTTAATCAGCGCAAAAGAGAATATCGGATTAGAAGGAATACCGGATATTCTCGATGGAAAAATTTCTTTGTTTTGGGGGCAGTCGGGAGTAGGGAAATCGACAGTATTAAACGTGATCTATCCGCATCTTAATTTGAGAGTCGGTGAAATTAGCGAATCAACGAGTAAAGGGACGCACACAACCGTTACAGTTTTGATGCAGAAAATCGGCGGTTCAACTTATATTATTGATACTCCGGGAATTCGGGAGATTGATCCATACGGTATTAAGAAAGAAGACCTTGGACACTACTTCCCGGATATTTCAAGCATACAGAATAACTGTAGATTTAACACATGCACTCACCTGCACGAACCGGGTTGCGCAGTTATTGATGCCGTTGAAACTGGGGAAATTGATCCGCGCAGATATCAGAGCTATCTGAATATTCTCGAAACCATTGAAGACGATATGCGATTTTAATGCAGCCGTTTAATTAATTCCATCATGTTCATTATAAATTTATCTACAATCCAATCCGGAACTCCATCCTTGTGAGAGGATTGCCTTCTCATGTCGCACTGATCATTTACATAATCAATAAATACAAGTTCGTCATTCTTATTAATTGTTGCCTCGGTTGAAAAATAATCGAGTTTAACTAATTCGGCAATCCTTTTCACTCGCTCAATAAGCTCACCAATATTGTGCTTTTCAAAATCGATAGGGGAAATATTTCCATAAATATGAGTTTTGTCATTCCACCATGAAGGCACTACTTCACCAAAAAGCCAAAAACATCTGAACCAGATTCTACGCTGTTTATTCGGTTTGGGAATAACAATTTCCTGAGCAAGATAATCGTCATCGGGATTTTTATTCCGCTCGATTTGAATTTGATTTATGCTCTTGCAGTTTACATTAACGCCTTCGCCGCCACCGGAGTAGAACGAAGGTTTCACAACAAAGGGAATTCCTGACTTATTTAAATCGCTCTGTTGAATTTGGAAATTATTTCCCGAAAGTAGAGAAGGAAGCAATATTGTTTCCGGAACATTTATTTGATTCTCTTCAAGTCTTTTGTGCATCAGCGTTTTATTGACTGCTGTTTCCACTTTATAATATGGATTAATAATGTATGCGCCGCTTTTGGCAATTAGATTTGCAATCTCTTCATATTCAGAGTCTTCATCGCTTCCTCTATCTAAAAATGCCTTGAAAGAAAATTCCCCGTTTCGCACAGAATCAGTCGCAGTTTTCACATGCTTTTTATGTATAACATAAGTAGTAAGTCCATTTTGTTGGAACATTTCCTCAATGGATTCTGTAAACTCCTTGTCGTAAACCCATTTATAAGCTATCGCGAGATCAAATTTTTGCATTATTCAAATCGATTTGTATTATTTCCAAATTTCGTAACTAAGTTAAAATATAAAATGAAAAAGAAAAATAAATTTCAATCTGTTTTGTATCTTTTGCACATGAAAAAAACACTACTATTTTGTGCCGTATTATTTGCTGCCGGATGCTCTTCTGAATTTACCACGAAGGAAAATGAATCCGAGGACGAAAAAAAAACAGCAATTCAAAAATCTCAGGAGTTGTTTATTTCCGGTTCGATGCATGATATAAAAGGGCACTATGCCGAAGCTATATTGGAATATCAGGAAGCTCTCAAATTTAATCCATCCGCCGGAATTCATTATGCTCTCGGGAAAAATTACTTAAAATTAAGCAAACTAGTTCCTGCATTGAGCCATTCTAAATCCGCGGTAAAACTTGAGTCTGACCATGTTGAGTATAATTTTCTACTCGCAACAGTTTATGAAAATGCAAGAATGAAAGATTCTGCCGCTGTAGTCTATGAAAAAATTATCTCGCTGGATTCAACTAATTATCAAGCGTATTACAATCTTGCTGAAATCTACGAACAATCACGTCCGATGAAAGCGCTGTCTCTCTATAAAAGTTTATTAGACTTAACTGGGCCCGAATGGAGCGTGCTGATTAAAATTGCCGAATTGAATGAGCGATTTGGAAATATTGATGAAACCATCTCAACAGTTGAGGAGTTGGTTGCATTGGACCCCTCGAATCTTGAATTACAAAAGTTGTTAATTGAATCATACATAAAAGCTCAGGAGTTTGAGAAGGCATTAAATCTTACCGAAGAAACTCTGACTCTATTCCCCGATGATATCAGTTTAAGAGAGTTCAAGGGGCAGGCTTTAATTCGCTCGGATAGATGGGATGAGGGCGCGAAGGAGTACATCAAACTTGTAGAGAGCGATACAATTCCATTTGAATCCAAAGTTAGAATAGCGACAGCTTTCATGGCTGAATCTACTCAAGATACATCGCTGTTGGATTTGACGAGCACACTGCTTCAGACTATTTCCAAAGATACAACCGACTGGCAGATAAGCGCATTCCAGGGTGAGATTGAAATTCAAAAAGGAAATGATTCAGCCGCTGTTGATCATTTTAAAGATGCGGCAAAGTTAGCAAAATGGAATTTGCAGGTTTGGAACAGACTTGGAATTCTGCTGTTCGAATCTCAAAGATTTGATGAAGCAAAGGAAACAATGAAGGAAGCCGTACAAAATTTTCCGAATGATTTTGTGATAAATCTAATTTTAGGTCTAACGCTTTCACAAGATAATTCTCATCAGGAAGCCTTAGTCGCGCTAAAAAATGCGATGAAAATAAATCCAACCGATTTGACTGCTTTACATGCTTATGGTTACACGTTGAACCAGCTTGATAAAAAAGACGAAGCAATTATTTTTCTGAATAAAGCGCTGGAGATTTCTCCGGAAAATGTACAAATATTGAGCAGCCTCGGATTGATTTATGATTCACAAGAAAATTTTAATAAAAGCGATAGCGTTTATCTGCTTGCATTGAGTATAGATTCTACGGATGCGTTGATACAAAACAATTACGCATACTCGTTAGCTGAGAGAGGAATTAAACTTGATGAAGCTCTTGCGCTCGCAGAAAATGCAATCGAAGCTGACCCAAAGAGTTCGTCTTATCTTGACACAATCGGCTGGGTATATTATAAATTAAATAAATTCGAGGAAGCTAAAGGCTATATAGAAAAAGCTATTGAGCAGGATTCCACCAATGGTACGCTCATGGATCATCTTGGAGACGTTCTTATTGAACTGGGATTGAAAACCGAAGCGGTCAAAATGTGGGAAGAAGCATTAAAATTGAATTCAAAGTTGATAGAAATTAATGAAAAAATTCAAAGGGCGAAAAGTGAATAGAAAGTTTTATCCATACGTATTCATAGTATTACTTCTCAGTTTTATTATTGGCTGTGTTCCATCAAAACCTGTTGATGAGGAAAAAGTATTTCCGGCAGACCGTCTTCTAAAAAAACTTGAAGGCAACAGAAGAAAAATAAAAACATTTTCCGGCAGCGGTGTGCTGAATATTACTTCACCCGAGTTAACAGCCGCTGTAAATTTTCAGGTTTATTTGAAGAAACCGGATTCAATTAAAATTTCTGTTTACGGTCCGTTTGGAATAGACTTAGCTCATGGATTAGTAACACAAAATGATTTTCAATTTTATGATGTTCTTCAGAATACGCTATTCACCGGAAATGTTGAGGGTGAAATTCTAAAAAGAATATTTAAAGTGGATTTAAGTTTTGAGGATTTGATGGATGCTTTTACTGGCGCAGTTAATCTTACTTCCAAATTACTGGAGGAACCTGATGAATATGAAACGTCCAGCGATAAATTTATTCTTACTTATATAAATGATGATGCAAAAACAAAAAACGTATACACAATTGCTGCTTCGAATTTGGCAATAACCAATTATAAAATGCTGACCAGAAAAAACAAGAAAATCCTTGAGAGCGAATTTAAGGATTTTAGAGTTTTTGAAAACGTACCGATTCCATATCTCATTTCAGTAATAAATCATGGCAATGAGCAAAACCTCAACATTGAGTATAGAAAAATCAATGTGAATAATGAGATTGAGACGATGCGGCTTCTTTTCCCTAAAGACATCAAGTCTGTGAAACTTTGAAGCACATCATTCTAAATATTCTTATGCTACTCTTTTCTTTCGTAATGCTTTCCGCGCAGTATAATGAAAAAATTCAAGCAAGGAACACAGAATTAACTTCTCTTAGAGATAATATTACACGATTAGAAAAAGAATTAAATGAGGCTAAAAAAGAGCAGAAGGAGTCCGTAAAAACTTTATCCAAAATTAACAATCAATCTCTGCTGATAAATAAAAAGGTATTAGTCCTCCAATCCGAAGAAAAAAATGCTGAGAGGGCAATTAAAAAACTTTTGCGTGAAATTTCTGAGATTAACGCTTCGATTACCGAGTTAAAATCTGAGTACGGCAAGTACATAATCTGGCTCTATAAATACGGTAAGACTTCAAAGTGGAAAATATTATTTTCCTCACAATCTCTTAATCAGGCGTTAATACGATATAAATATTTGAATTACATTACCGATAAAAATGACAAAATGCTGACTAACTTAAAAAGCGTCAAAGCAGAATTGTCAAATAAAAAAAACGAATTAGCTTCGGTAAAAAAATATAAGCGCGAATTGATAGAAGAAAAAACTGATGAAAGTAAAAAACTTGATATTCGTAAAAAGGAAAAATCCGATCTCGTTGGCAAATTAATTAAAGATCAAAAAAGTCTTCTGGCTGAACTTGAGGATAAGAGAAAAGCTGAAATCCGAATAAAAGAAATCATTGAAAGGCTTGATAGAGAAGAAAGAGATAGGCTGCGCAAAATAAGAGAGGACAAGTTAAAAGGAATAAAAGTCGCGGCTGATGCTTATAATTATGAAAGATTCGAAAGTTTTAATGAGCTGAAAGGAAAACTTACTTGGCCTGTAAAGAGCGGTAACGTGGTTAGGGGCTTTGGCGAAAACAGAAATACAAAGCTGAATACTGTTACATTAAATTATGGAATTGATATTAATACTAGTAAAGCGGAATCCGTTCACTCTGTAGCGGAAGGAGTAGTCTCCGCTATTGATTGGATACCAGGTTATGGAAGTGTGATTATTGTTACGCACAAAGGGGCTTTCAGAACGGTTTACGGTCACGTTGTTGATATTTTGGTAAAAGAAGGCGATCACATTACATCCGGAAATAAGATTGGCACCGTTAATGAAAGCCTTGAGGGAAATATTCTTCATTTTGAAATTTGGAATGAAAGGCTCTATCAGAATCCATCCCAGTGGTTAGTTAGAAAAAATTAGAATTTGTGGAAACCTTCGAGGTCAGGATATAAATCATAGTACAAAGACTTCGAAGGTTAAATTAGTA
>JAHJTX010000041.1 GCA_018829545.1 Bacteroidota bacterium
TAGTAGTTACTGTAAATTAAAACAGGAATTTCTACGCGATCATATCCCAGATGTTTGCCGTCTGCAATTGCTAAATAACTACCCTGAGCAACTTCCATCCGAAAATAGCCGCTGCTGTCTGTAGAAGTTTGAAAAGTTTTGTCTCCACCGACAGGAGGCAATCTGATTTCAACTAATTCAATCCTAACGCCGCCAATGCCAACGTTATTATTTGAGTCGTAAACAAAGCCTTCGAATAAAGCTTTACCTGTTGACGGAACAAGGTGAAAATCAATTCCGTGTATATCATCTTCTATGGAAACCTGAATGGGTGATGCAGTTTCTAAATTTGGCGATTTATCGTAAAACTGCTTCTCAAATCCATGAATATCTACATAAATGAAATATAATCCGGGGTTAAGACCATCAAATTGATAAAAACCATCCTGTTGAATTTTTGTTACATGGAATTTACGATTGAAATCACCGCTCGCATGGCCTGTTGTATCAATGGCAAAAACAGTTCCATCCATTAGCGGATAACCGTTTTGATCGAATACCATTCCCGAAACTGAGCCACCTGGTTCTAGTTGGAAATCAATCATTTTCGTTGTATCACCGGCATAAACCGGAACAGGAATTGCGAAATCAGGACGAGTTACGTCATCAAAAAATTCAGCAACAAATCCTTTTTTTTTCGCCCTAACTTGATACAATCCAGGAGGAACCTGTAATAAATATTCCCCGAATTCATTTGTACGCCCAAATATTACTTGCGGATCCTCCTTAATTTTATCTCCGATAAGTTTCTTTTCGGGAATGATTAAAGTATCTCTTAGTGGAATTGCTATCACATCCGCTGAATCGATTCCGTTTAAACTAATGTCCGAAACTGTACCGCTGATAAATCCGAAATTTATTTTCTGTAAAGATACATTAACATGTAATCCTGTTTCAAAGGGAACGGTGACAGTAGTATCTTTATTATCATAACCCAGGTGTATGGCGCTAAAGTGCACATTATATTCACCATCATTCAAAGCTATAAAGTAATAGCCTTCTCCGTCTGTGGAAGTAAAGAAATTTCCACCAGGTTCATTGTTATTGTAAATATTTGAAATATCTACTCCAACGTTCGGAATTCCATAACCTGTTTGAGCATCTACAACGAAGCCTTCAATTGAAGAATTGAGAGTTTGTATTTCGAACAATAAATCATCGGTTCCAGGCGCAACATTACTATAATGACTTGGGACCACTATCATTCCAGGCATTAAATCATTATGCGATACGGAAACCTCAAAAAGCAAATTGTCCGGTACGTAAAAAGTGAAATTACCGCTCTCATCAGTTCTCATCCATACATGCCCCACGGGTGACCAAGCTCCAACTCCTATTCCAGGAACTGGTCCTTCATCGCCAACTACTAATCCGGAAATTGTACTATTAGTAGAGAAGGCAACAAAATCAACATTATCAATCGTTTGCCCGTTTGTTATGAATAAGGAATCCTCATGTGGGGCAAGAAAATCCGGCTGAAGAGATTCACTGCTCAAACCTATTCTCCACATACCGCCTAAAAGTCCTAAATGATAATTTCCGAACTCGTCAGTTTCCGTTGAGTTTCTCAATTTAGGTCCGGGATTATCCTTAACGGGAACGATTCCACCTTCAGCATAAACTCTAGCTCCCATTATTGGATTTCCAAGTTCATCGCTTACATTGCCGGTTACAGCGGCAGTTGCTTCAATAAAACTGAATAAAATAAGGTCAATAGGACCTCCCAATTGTATTAACGCTGGAGGAGGAGGGATAAAATCGCCATCCAGAACACGTAAATAGTCGCCGCAATATACTTCATAAGCTCCGCTAATTGGAGGGAGATGAAGCGCGAAATTTCCGAGTTCGTCAGTAAAGGCAATTACTTGAAATCTCTCCGATGCATAACCAGTTATTTGCTCTGCAGATACTACTAAATTTGCCTGGTTTTGAGGAAAGATTACCGTTCCGTAAATAATTTCAGCATCAGGTAAAGGTAGAACGGTGAGCATTGCAACGCTTAGATCAGCAGCTTCGCTAACCGCGACAAACATGTCAAGACCGGTAATAAAACTGATTGGCGGATTATTACCGTAAATCTCGAAAGTATAAGTTCCATTTTCGGGACCATCAAGGTCATTTTCATCACCGTCGGTTATTTCCCTGTGCGCTTCCATTAATGGGAAATCACCTTCATCCAGTACTCCGTTTTTGTTTATATCGAGAAAAATATCGAGTACGGCAAATGGAGCTGACAAAAACGCATAGTTAACCGTTATTGGCTGCCCAAAATCTATTACTGCAGGATTTTGTCCATTTAGCGTGAGCCTGTTGAAGTTTAATTGTGCGTCCGATATTTTTACCGATGCTTTAGTAAAAATCGGAGTTTTGTGTTTCTCCCCTACACCATTCGAATGTAGAAAATTGGGTAGAAGAAATAATACGATAAAAAGTTGTAGAAGTTTAGACCGGAGAACATCTTTCATAATTCCTCCAAATATTAAATGATTAAAATAATTTTGAAAATTTATTGAAATTCTTGAAA
>JAHJTX010000042.1 GCA_018829545.1 Bacteroidota bacterium
ACATGAAGCCCAAGAGTGGTTTTCCATAACACTCAAGAGTATCGGTGATTGCGTCATTGCCACCGACTTAAAGGGTAATGTAAAATTCATGAATACTGTTGCCGAAGCCGTAACCGGATGGAATATGGATGAGGTTGGCGGTAAGCCTGTGGAAGTTGTTTTTAATATCATAAATGAGGAAACAGGTGAACCGGCAGAGGACCCTGTAACGAGGGTAATCCGGGAAGGTACCGTTGCCGGACTGGCAAATCATACATTATTAATAACTAAGGACGGGACGAAAATACACATTGATGATAGCGGCGCTCCCATCATGGATGATCGAGGAAACATCATTGGTGTCGTTTTGGTTTTTTACGATATTACCGAGCAAAAGCGGGCGGAAGAAGAGCTTAAAATTTCACACAAAACTTATCTTGGAATCATTAATAGTCTTACTGAAGCTATTTATATTCAAGATGAAAATGGAGTTTTTCTTGAAGTGAACAAAGCAGCCGAAAAGTTTTACGGTTATCCAAAGGAATATTTTATCGGAAAAACTCCCGAGTTAATATCTGCACCCGGCAAGAATGACATTCCAATGATTGCAGAAGCCGTAAAAAAGGCATTTAACGGCGAGTCGCAAAGTTTTGAATTTTGGGGCTTACGTAAAAATGGAACAATCTTCCCAAAGAGTGTCAATTTAACTTCGGGAGAATATTTCGGGAAGAAAGTTGTAATTGCAACAGCTCGTGATATTACAGAGCGCATACGAGCAAAGTTAGAGCTCCAGGTAATGTACGAGATTACACATGGCGTTAATACAACTTCAAATCTTGATGAACTTCTTAAGTTGATACATGCCTCTCTCAAGAAAGTGATTTATGCAGAGAATTGTTTCGTTGCGCTTCATGATCAAAATACAGGGCTATTTAGCTTTCCATATTTTGTGGATAAGTTCGATCCTACTCCAATGCCCATTGCAATGCGGAAAAGCTGCACTGCTTATGTATTCCGTACCGGCAAACCATTGCTGCTTACGCAGGAATTATTTGAACGGCTGGTAGAACAAAACAAAGTCGAATTAGTTGGCACAAATTCTCCGTCTTGGTTAGGCGTACCGTTACTAACACCTTCGAGGACAATCGGCGTTTTAGTTCTTCAACACTACGAAGAGGAAAATGTCTATTCCGAACAGGATGTTGAATTTCTCGACTCTGTAGGAAACCAAATTGCTATTGCTATTGAGCGCAAACGTGCAGAAGAATCTCTTAAAGAAAGTGAAGAACGTTTAAGAATAATTGCAGAGACGACTAATGCCGTGCTTTATAGATTAAAATATAGTGATGATATGAAGTATGATTATATAAATCCGGCTATCGAAAACTTGACAGGATACAACCCGGACGAAATAAATAAAATTGGATTTGCTTCTCTTGTTGAAAAAATTGAGGGAACTGGCGGCGAAGAATTAAAAAGTGAAGAATTAAAATCCAATCGCGAAAAACTTGTTTATGAATTTCCTGCAGATTATTTAATAAGAACTAAGCAGGGTGATTTTAAGTGGCTCGCCGATCGTTCATATCCATGGTTTGATGAGAACGGAACATTAATTGGTTCGCTTGGAATTTTAACCGATATTACCCAACGCAAGGAATCGGAACAAGAAATTATTTCTCAAAAAAATAAATTTGCTCAATTATTCGAGAACTCACCTATTGCAATTGCATTATTAGACGATCAACATAAAATTGTTCTTATCAACGAATCATTTTCAGCGCTGTTCGGTTATTTCCTCGAAGAAATAAAAGGACAGGCGCTAAATGACATAATAGTTCCTCCTGAATTTAAAGAAGAAGCTAAGAGCTTTACAGATCGAACGAAGATCGGTGATCAGGTCAATAAAGAAAGTTACCGTATGAAAAAGGACGGCGCTCTTGTTTATGTTCAAATCGTTAGCATACCTGTTATAGTAAATGAAAAGACAGTTGGTATTTATGGCATGTATGTGAATCTGACTCAACGAAAAAATTCTGAAGAAGCGCTGATTATAGCAAAAGAATTAGCGGAACAATCAGATAGATTAAAATCCGAATTCCTCGCTCAAATGTCTCACGAAATAAGAACGCCGCTGAATATTATTGTCAGTAATAGTGTGTTTCTAAAAGAAGAGCTCGCGGGTGCAATTAACAGCGAGTTAATCCCATGTTTTGGCAGCGTGGTTATTGCTTCTAAACGGATTATCCGAACTATCGATTTAATTCTTAATATGTCCGAAGTTCAAACCGGCTCAATTCAAATTTCTTTGCAGAAAATTGAACTTGTTTCTCGCATAGTTCAGCCTCTAATTGCCGAGCACATTAATTTGGCTAAAAGCAAAGACATAGAACTTACGTTTACTAGCCATGTGGATAAAGCTATCGTTAATTGCGATGATTACTGCGTTACTCAAATTTTTGCCAACCTTATTGATAATGCAATTAAGTTTACTAATAAAGGGAAAGTGGAAGTATCTCTTTTAAAAAATGATCATGACGAATTCGTTTTCGAGGTTAAAGATACCGGAATCGGCATGTCTGCTATGTTTATTCAAAATCTCTTCAAACCCTTCTCTCAAGAAGAGCAAGGTTACCAAAGAGCTTTCGACGGCAACGGTCTCGGTTTAGCGCTCGTTAAAAAATACTGCGACCTGAATAATGCCCGCATCGAAGTAGAAAGCAAAAAAAATGTAGGTTCAACTTTTCGTGTAATTTTAAAATAGGAGAAACAATTATGAAAAACATTTTATTAGTCGAAGATGATGATCTCTCCCAGAAAACAATGTCAATCTTACTCAAAAAAAAATACCAAGTTGATATTTGTAAATCCGCTGATGATTTCTACGCAAATTTCAGTTCTAACGATTATGATATCATTATTATGGATATTGGTTTAGGAAAAGGTAAAGATGGTCTTCAACTGACAAGAGAAATTAAAAAAATGCCGCTCTTTTCGAATACGCCCGTTCTTTGCATTACCGCTCATGCTTATAGCAAAGATAAAGCAAATGCTTACGCTGCCGGTGTTGATTTTTATCTATCTAAACCCGTTTATAACGATGTAGTGCTTGAAACTATTGATAAATTACTGAATCACGAAAAGTAATTCACTTTTATCGTCTTCATTCATCTTTTCGTTTTTGACCTTATTATGGTCATCGTTATTATATTTTGTCAATTCGTTTTCCCACACCAAAGAACTTTTTTAATATTATATTCACTCTCAAAATCATGAAGAAAATATTTTAAGTGAAAGAGAAAAAAATAGAAATTCTAAAATCAAAGCGCGGATTTACTTTTTTAATGATTGTAGGGATTTTTATAGCCTTTTATTTTATCTATTATTTCCTCTCAACTCCAGCTTTAAAAGTAGTTACTGATGATATTACAGAAATATATTTTGCTGATCATATCTCAGCCGCACACCGGAAAGTAATTTCTCTGTTCAACAAAAAGTACGAAGGAAAAATAAAAGTAATCCCAATTGATCTTTCATTTGATCACTTCAGTACGAACGAGAGGAAAGAACTGCTTAGCAGATCGTTCCGTTCAAAGAGCGATAGGATTGATATTTTTGCGGTTGATCAAATTTGGGTGCAGAGATTTGAAAAGTGGGCTGAACCATTAGATAAAGGAATATCCCGGCAGCAACGGGATGCGATTCTTAATTTTGCTTTGGAATCTTGTTACGTGGATAGCACATTAATGGCTTCTCCTTTTATTCTAGATATTGCGCTGATGTATTATCGGCAGGACATTTTAGAGACTCTTCCTAATTATAAAGAAATAAAAAGTAAACTTGATAATTCAATCACGTGGGAAGAATTGATTGAGTTGAGCAGAAATAAAATGTTCGCTGATAATCCGTTTTACACTTTTCAAGCTGACGAATACGAAGGGCTTGTCTGCAGTTTTATTGAGGCGGTATTAAACCAAAACAGAAATTATTTTGATGGAGGCAATACAGAGTTCAATTCGGCTGAAGTCAGAAATGCTCTGACTTTATTGGTTAATCTGGTGAACAAATATTCTGCGTCTCCCCATGATGTTACAGATTTCGTTGAAAATGCCAGCTATGAATACTTCCTTAAAAATGATGGAGTGTTCCTGCGCGCATGGCCAAGTTTCAATGTAAGTTTGCTAAATGAGTATAAACCTCTTGCCGAGAATTTTAAGATCGCTAAATGTCCTTTACCTCATTTTAAAGGGACAAAACCCGCTTCAGTTTTCGGAGGATGGAATCTGATGATTTCAAAATATTCCAAGTATAAAAATGAAGCAATGGAATTCATTAAGTTTGTTCTCAGTAAAGAAGTGCAATTAGTAATGTACAAAGAGGGCGGGTATCTCCCGATTCTTAAAGATTCATATTCCTTTGAGAAAATTTCAGAAGATGAGGATCTCGGACAATTTTATAAAATAATGATCAATGGCGTACACCGCCCTCAGATGGAAGACTACACAAGAATTTCCGATATACTAGCGTACTACGCAAATAAAGCAATTAAAAAGGAAATTTCCGTTGATGAAGCCATTAGAGAGGCTTCCGAATTAATTCAAAGCAAAAAAGTAATTATTAAATAGATTTTATGTCGAAGCAAAAAATATTCGAGAATTATAAAAAGTATCGATTCGAATTCAGACATTTAACAGTACTGTTTATTGTGCTCGTTATGTTCCAAATAATTTTGTCTGTTATTCAAAAATCGTCGCTCGAAAATTTTCTTAATCAAACTCAAAACTGGTATCAAAAAGATTCTGCCGAAAAACTTGCCAATCTATCCACTACTTCGCTTGAATTATTACTCGAAAACATTGACGTAAATGGCAAACAAGGTTTCGAAGAGGAACGCATTATTCAGTCGTTCAATATAATTTTTACTCAGCAATTGCTTCAACAAAACGTTGAAGAAATCTGTCTTATACTTTCGTCTAACAATTCTCTAATAACAATTTCGGATGGAGAGGAGTTATATAAATTCCTTTCACATAGGAATAATTACATTGGTAAAATCGATTCAACATACATTCATGCTGTTTCAATCTACGAAAGGAAAAGTGAACAAATTGAAGAGCGCGAGGAGATTTACAGCGAATTAGAAAACGAGCAGACATTTCACATTTTTGTGCCTTTCATTCCAAATGGTGAATTCCTCGGCGTGTTCTACATGAAGAATACTCCGGATTTTAATTATCTGTCAAAAGAAATTGCTAGCAGCTATGATGAAGGGACAATAATTTTTTCATCTCTAATCTTACTCGGACTTTTGGCGATGTATTTTATTTCTTCATACACCGTTAAAGATAGAGACGAAGCGTTGAAGCAGTATTTCCTGGAACATGAAGCGTTTTTAAAAGAACAGATTATCCACGAAAAAGAATCGATGTTTACAAAACGGATTTATCATACTCATCATAAAGCCGAAAAAGTGATGGGATTTATAAAGGAAGATCTGCGCCGTCTATCTCCCGAAAATATTGAAGAGACAAAGTACCGCGTTACAAAGTATTCAAATTTTATATCAAGAGTAATTTATGATATGAAATGGTATGATCCTCCCGTTCAAACAATTCGCAATCAGTTGTTCAAAACAAATTTGAATGAAGTAATTGAATTCATCATCAAATTTTTATTTCTTAGAACGTCTTCGAGATCAGAAGTTTTTGATTTTACTACTTCACTCGATAAAGCAATGCCCGTTGTTCACATTAACGAGTTTGTTGTTTGGGAAATACTTGAACCGTTAATTCAAAATAGTATTGACCATGCGGGGAATGAGAATATTAAAATTTCGCTCTCCACAAAATATTTCCCCGAAGAAAAAATGAGTAAAGTTTTTATCGCCGATAACGGGAAGGGATTTGAGAAGGAATTACTTGAGAGAGATGGAGGCGGCGTAAAAAAGATTTTTGCGGAAAGCACTTCCACCAAAGAGATAGTTAAATCAAATTCCGGTTATGGTTGTTATATTGCTTATCAAATTGCGAAAATTAGATGCGGCTGGCAGATTGACGCGTACAACAATGAACATGGATGTACTTTTGAATTAACAATAAATCACTAATTGGGATTTTGATGAATAAGGAAAAGATTAATATTCTACTGATCGAAGACGAAGAATTCGACGTTCGGCGAGTGAAAAACACATTAAAGTTTTTTGCAGATCAAATTATTATTAAAGAAGTTGTTGCCGATGGTAACAAAGCGCTTGATATTCTTACAAAAAGACGGAATGAATTCGATCTTATTATTATGGATTTCCAAATTGCCGGGGCTTTAAGAGGCGAAGAGTTAATAAAAAAAATCAAAGAAATAGATTATTCGTATCAAATAATCGTTATTACAAAATTGACAATTAATTTAACTGATTTTGATTTTGCAAAAGGTCTTATGGAAGCGGGCGCATTTTGGTACTGCACAAAATATCCCGGCGATATTGAGGATTTTATTTATCAGCCCACCGATTTTACGATGAGCATTTTTAATGGGTTTGAAAAAAGGAAGTTGTTCAAACAAAATGCCAGGTCCAATAGAAAGATCGAAAAGAATATTGAGGAAATACTTCAACGCAAAACAATTATCGGCGTTTCATCGGATATTCAAATACTTAATCAAACTATAGAAAAATTGGGGCAAAACGATTTAAGTATTTTAATCAGCGGACCTTCCGGTTCCGGAAAGGAATTAGTTGCAAATAACATTCACTATCGGGGAAAAAGAAAGTTTGAAAATTTTGTTCCCATTAACTGCGGCAGCATTCCTCACGATTTGATTGAAAGCGAATTTTTTGGATATGAAAAGGGTTCTTTCACCGGAGCAAATACTTCTAAAGCCGGTCTTTTTGAACTTGCGCACAATGGCACAGTATTTCTTGACGAAGTTGGCGAGTTGCCGTTAAATGCGCAGGTAAAATTGCTAAGATTTATTCAAGAAGGTGAAATAGAAAAAATTGGCAGGACAGAAAGAAAAAGAGTAAATGTGCGCGTAATTGCCGCTACAAATAAAAATTTAGAAAAAGAAGTTTTGGAAAAAAGATTTAGAGAAGATCTATTTTACAGATTAAATGTGGTTCCGGTTTTTATAACTCCTCTTCATCAAAGGGACGTTGATATTCCGATTTTAACGGATCATTTTATTGATGAGTTCAGTCTCGATATGGGTATTACAAGACCGGAGGTTGAAGAGAGCGCAATATCATTATTGAAAAAATATGAATGGCACGGCAACGTAAGGGAACTTAAAAATGTAATTCAAAGACTATTATTTTATTCCAGCGGAAAAATTTCGAAAGAAGATGTTGAAAATGTTCTCGGCATGAATAAAACTCTACACGAAAGAAAATATTCTTTCGATCTTCTTTTTGGCGGGGAAATCCGTCCTCTAAAAGAAGTAGAAAAAACGTTCCGCGAAAAGTATATCAACTATGTTCGCAACAAATCCGATTCCGATGCCGAAGCCGCAAAAAAAATAGGGCTTGCTCCTCCAAATTTTCATAGAATGTGTAAGGAACTTGGATTGAAATAAACATGATATGAAATAATGAAATTATACATCTAATAACCAAACATTATCAGAATAATAATCCATGGCAATCATTATACTTGTTGTTGTCAATTTCCTTACTCATAATCTTACTCATAATCATAATCTTACTCATAATCGCAAAAATTCTGTGATAAATTTTTCTCATGCCACCAAAATTCCCTTTGGCTCAGTATTTGTTCAAGTAATAGATTAAATCGAAATTCTGGAATCACATGAAAAGACTTTTCACTTTTACTTTAGTTTATTTTTTAATTCACACTTCAATTTTTTCTGATGGTTTTCTCCGTACAAAAGGAAGAAGCATAGTAGATGCAAACGGAACTCCGGTTTTACTGAGAGGAATAGGACTTGGCGGTTGGCTGCTTCAGGAAGGATATATGCTGCAAACATCCGGATTTGCAAATGCCGAGCACGAGATTAGAGCTAAAATTCAAAGCTTAGTGGGGGAAACAAAAACTCAGGAATTGTACGATGTTTATCATGCAAATTATGTAACCAAAAAAGATATCGATCAGCTAGCAGAGTGGGGCTTCAATTCGATCCGGCTGCCAATGCACTACAATAAACTTACTCCTCTCGGGCAGACCGGAGTTTATATTGAAAAAGGATTTGCGATGATTGACAGCTTGTTAAGCTGGTGCGAGCAAAATAAAATATATTTGATTTTAGATTTACACGGCGCTCCGGGCGGACAGAGCGATGAACCGATAAGTGATTATGACAATACGAAACCTTCACTTTGGGAAAGCGAAGATAATAAATTGCAAACAATAGCTCTTTGGGGAAAGTTAGCTGAAAGATATAAAGACAAAGAATGGATTGGCGGTTATGATCTTATTAATGAGCCAAAGTGGGATTTGGGATCCCAAAATGAGCAGCTTAAAGATTTGTACGTCCGGATAACCGATGAAATTAGAAAGGTCGACACCAATCACATAATTTTTATTGAAGGGAATTGGTACGCAACCGACTTCAACGGATTAACTCCGCCCTGGGATGATAATCTTGTTTACAGTTTTCATAAATATTGGAATGATAATACACAGGGAACAATTAACTATTTAGTCTCCATAAGTAACACACATCAAGTTCCATTGTGGTTGGGCGAATCGGGCGAAAATTCAAATTCATGGTTTACAGATTGCGTTAAACTCATGGAAGCGAATAACATTGGCTGGGCTTGGTGGCCTCATAAAAAGATTGACCACATAGCCGGACCTCTTTCGGCTCCACGGCTTAGTGGTTATGATCTGTTGCTTAAATACTGGTCGGGACAGGGAAGCAAACCATCCGAAACTTTAGCTTATACTTATCTTCTTCAACAGTTTCAAAGTCTTGCTATCGACAAATGCAGAATTCAATATGATGTAGTAGATGCGCTAACGCGTCAGCCTTATGAGGATGGTACGATTCCGTATGCCGATAATAATATACCCGGAATTATTTATGCAGTGAATTATGATATTGGCAAATTGACGCAAGCGTATTACGATAAAACTCATCAAAACGTTGGGGGCGGCGCTTACAATAACGGATACTCGTATCGGAACGATGGCGTAGACATTGAAAAGTGTACTGACTCTAATACAAATGGATTCAACGTGGGCTGGACTGAAACAGGCGATTGGCTTAAATTCACGGTGAATGTTGAATTTGACGGGACTTACGATTTAAATCTGAGATATGCGGCTGGAAATTCCGGCGGAAAAATATCGTTGAAGTTTGATGACAACAGTCTGTTCGATTTTAAGGAAGTTCCAGTTACCGGCGGCTGGCAGAACTGGCAGACAATGACTATCGAAGCCCTTCCGATGACAAAAGGCACTCACGAACTTAAAATTTATTTTTACTTCGGCGGCTTTAACATTAACTATCTAATGTTTTGGCCTAACACTGTCGGCATAAACGAAGATGTTCAGAGTGCCGATGATTTTACTCTCGAACAGAATTACCCGAATCCTTTCAACCCAAGTACAGTTATTAAATTTCGGATTCCAAATTACAAACAGCAAAACAAGAATAGCGTGGTAAGTCTAATTGTTTTTGATATACTCGGCAGAGAAGTCCAAACTCTTGTTAATGAATTTAAAGCGCCTGGAAAATATGAAATTAATTTTAATGCGAATACCGGCAGCAGTATTGCGAGCGGCATTTATTTCTATCAATTGAAAGTTGGTTCATTCAGCGAAGTTAAGAAAATGATACTTCTCGAATAGCATCCTAAAATTGAATGTAGCAGGTTATCATTTTAATAATATGCTGTTATAATTGTTATAAGGACATTCGACTCATTTTAACGGTTGTAATACAAAAATGCTGGAAATCATTTAAATAATGCCGGACATAAAGCGCTGTTTCAGCGCGTTGTTAATGCTAACATTTATGAAAAGATAATATTGCCTACGGCAGTTCATGATGACTTGATATTCTCTCCTGAAAGTTTTGAATTGGCGCAGAATTTCCCAAATCCGTTCAATCCGAGCACAACAATTCGATTTTATTTATCGGAGGCAAGTCAAATTAAGTTAATCATTTATAATTTGTTAGGACAGAAAGTTGAGACACTTATAGATGGATACTTGTTTTCGGGTGAACATCAAGTTTCTTGGGAGGCTTCTCCGTATGCTTCAGGAA
>JAHJTX010000043.1 GCA_018829545.1 Bacteroidota bacterium
TCATTATTTAAATCCCGCCTTCAATGTCTTTCTCTTTTTATTCCAATACTCCAATTTTACCCGCCATCTTTAAGGCGGGACTTAGCGGTGAGGAAAAAAGATTCACCGCGAAGGCGGAAAGGCGCCAAGTGTTTCAAAATCAAACTGCTTTCTGACCTTGGAGGTTTGAAAAACTTGCAACTTTCAAGGCAGGGTGTAAAATATATGAGATTGTTACTATAAAATCCTCGCGCTCTTTTTTTATTTCAGTTTTTGAACTCATCCCCCAAACCCCCTTCTCTTAATAAGAGAAGGCTTGTCCCGATGTTCTTTATCGGGAGGGCTGGGGGTTGAGTTTTAAATAAAAATGACTGAAAATATCTTTTCATTATTTAAATCCCGCCTTCAATGTCTTTCTCTTTTTATTCCAATACTCCAATTTTACCCGCCATCTTTAAGGCGGGACTTAGCGGTGAGGAAAAAAGATTCACCGCGAAGGCGGAAAGTCGCCAAGTGTTTCAAAATCAAACTGCTTTCTGACCTTGGAGGTTTGAAAAAATTGCATCTAATATTTTTTTATTCCCTTCTTTGCTGGAATTACGATATCCCTATTTTATTATTTCGAGATACTCTTTCTTTGATTCACCACTCATAATTTATCCTTTTTTTTTCGGTTACATAAATTATGAGGCAATGTATGTTTTTTTATCCTTACATGGTTACATTATTTGTGAGTCAATTCGGTTAAACAATTCGTGATATTGGATATTGATTCGGAGGCAATTTTTATTTAGATTTTATTCGTTATAAGTTGATATATTGATTTACCCGATTCTATTCAATCACGATTGGCAAAATATCAGGAGGATTTCTAGTGGGTATTTTTAGTAAGATGGGATCAAAATTAGTAATAAGTACTTCTTCCTTTTCTGTGAATAGTGTTGATTCCGAATTTATTTTAAATAAAATAATAAGCGTAGTATTTTAAAAAGTAATATGTGTTCATTTACTTAATTTATAAACAAACACAGAGGAGGCAGTATGAAGAACGCAGTTCTATTTTTAACCGCAGTAATAATGATGTCTTTATTATTTGCATGCAGCAGCGCGCCGACACAAAAAATTGACGAAGGAAGCGATTGGGAAGAAGTAAGCGATCCAATGCGTCCGCTTGCAGATTTAGCGCGCAATATTGTTGAAGACGGCGGAGTTGCGGCGTATGGTGAAGGGAGATCAACCAGAAGAGACTTAGCACGTGAAAAAGCTAAAGCAAATGCTGAAGGCGCGCTGGCAGAAGTTTTTGAGAAAAAGGTTGATAGGCTTAAAAAGAATTTCCAGGAAGAAGTGGGACAGGGCAGAGTCTCCGAAGTGAATGAGCTTTTCTCCGTAGCAACAAAATCTTTAACCAGCAAAGTACTCGTTGGCGCTTACGAAAAAGACTACAAGATACTCCAGAACAAAGACGGTGAATATTTATACGGAGTTGTAGTTGCAATCACTGCAAAATCAGCGAACAACACCTTACTCGATGAATTAGCTTCTAAGCCTGAGTTATATCAAAGATTCCGTGCATCGCAGGCATTTGAAGAATTGCAGAAAGAGATTGAAAAATCAGAAAACAAGTAACTCCGCCAAAAGTGGAGAAACAGCAGTGGAGTGAAGGATAAAATCTTCATTCCACTGCACGATTTTAATTAATCAGTCACGTTACGCAAAAGTTTGAAATTATATTGTAAATCGAAGCGAAGCTTCGATAAAATGCTTGTTTATTACGATCCCGATAAATTTCGGGATGGTTCTACAAGTTCTGCGTAAGGTCAGTTAATCAATTTATTTGTGTGATTAAATGCGAACAAATGAGAAGCTGCTCCGGGGGGCAGTAGTAAATATATTATTATGTATTAGCGTATTTGCCCAAAGCAATTCGAAAGAATGGCCGGAGTGGTTTTTGTTTCAAAATCAATATCCGCAAATAGTTGTCGGGTTTGGGAATGAAATAAAATCCGCTAAGGACGATGCCGAGGAAAGATACACAGCCTATCAAAACTGTATTATTGAGGGGACGCTTGAGTTTTATCAAGTTGCTGCAAATCAAGACTTAAACCGCAACACGAATTATTTTTATTACTACTCTCCCGAAGCTCTAAAAGCCGTAAAAGATAAATTATTCTCCCTCGATAAAAGAGTAGTCAATATTCTAAAGGGAGATTACATAGAGGCTTTTACGCTCGACTCAACCTTTCAATTAGAAAAAAAATACTTGATAGAAACCGAACTTAACAAACCCAACTGGATTGATAAAGATTTTTATACGGATGAAATTTACTACTACGGTATAGGCATTTATACTTCAAAGGGAAGAGAAGCGGACGCATGGAGAAGCGCAGAAGATAAAGCTGTGTTTAATATTCTTAGAAATACCTCAATACAATTATACAAGGTTGAGTTCTCTCTGCAGACAAATGGTGAATTGGATTACGACAAAATACAGTCATATAAATTGAAATATTTGATCACCGGAATTGAAGTTTTAGAACGCTACCCAGATAAAAAGAATAATATTTATTACGCATTAATTAGAATTAATAAATCTTCATTAAAATCTGATCTGAATAAAAAGTGAGAAATGAAATGCTGATATTTTTAAAGATGTTTACCCGGATCGTTTTATTATTAATAGTTGCTGCAAGTTACGTAACCGCACAAACCGGCAGCAGATTATATGTAGTGGGAAACGGGGAAATTTTTGAAGGTGAGTTAATTACTAAAAGTGTTCGAGACGTAAACGGTGAAGTTTGCGCAGGATTAGTTATTGTATCGGATCTTACCGGATTTTCCTACGACTCCAATAACGGGATTGTAAAACTAAACAGTAAACCAGGTGAAGATTTTCTCTTTCTCTCTCCA
>JAHJTX010000044.1 GCA_018829545.1 Bacteroidota bacterium
CAGCTACTAAATCAGATTAAACTTAGAACCATTCCTCAACTGGAATAAAGAGAGGGTTCTTGCCAACGGAGAACTTAACCTTCGAGGTTTGATACTTCTTATGGATTGCAACCTCGAAGGTTTACATCTGCTACTAAATCAAATTAAACTTAGAACCATTCCTCAACTGGAATAAAGAGAGGGTTCTTGCCAACGGAGAACTTAACCTTCGAGGTTTGATACTTCTTATGGATTGCAACCTCGAAGGTTACATCAGCCACTAAATCAGATTAAACTTAAGACCATTCCTCAACTGGAATAAAAAAAATTCTTGCCTTCCGGGAATCTATTTACTGCTTGAAACCAAATAATGCTCTCTTCCCCATTCCTTCAGTTTGCTCTCGATAAATCCAATTACCACTTTTTGAGCTTCGCTTCCGTTTCCGGTAACATTTATTGGCTCACCGATAGCAATATGAACATGAAGAGCGGGATTGATTTTGCCGAAGTCTTTAATAATTTTTCCATAACCCCACGCATCTGTAACAAGTGCAATAGGAACAGCGGGAACATTATTTTTCACAGCTAACTTTACGCCAAGTGTATTGAACGCAGAAGTGTCGAATTTAAAGCTTCTTGTTCTCTGTGGAAATAGAATTATTGATTTACCTGCTTTTAGTCTCGCTGCACCCCCTTCCATTACAATTCTTAAATCGTCTCGTGGATTAGCGCGGCCCACAACGATAGGATCAATTGCGTTGTTAACCGGTCCGAAAAGCGGATATGTTGTTAATTCATGTTTTACCACGAACACAACTTTTTTTATAGGATGTATAATTCCAGGAAGAGCCACAGTTTCCAGCGAACTCATGTGATTACCGATAAAAACGGCAGGACCATCAAACTTTTGCAGGTTTTTCATTCCCTCGAAATGAAAATTAATTCCGCACGACTCAAATCCACGTATCAGTTGGATAGAAGAGCTCACATATTGATAACCATCAAATTCATTCTTTTTAGCTAACCGGTTACTTTTATAAATAACTTTTACAAGTTTCCAATAAAATTTACCGGTATTTAGAATTGATGATTTTTTAATTAGAGGAGCGGAATGATAGGTATCTTCAGTTGCGAATATGTTAGGTATTTCTTTCATTTTCATAAATCACTATTTTGTTTAACAATTTATGAGAAAAGCATTTAAAAACAAAAAGCCCCAAAGAAACTCTTTGAGGCTTCGTGACCCCAACGGGGATCGAACCCGTACTCTCCACCTTGAAAGGGTGATGTGTTAACCAATTACACCATGGGGCCAGCAAAACATACTGGGGTGAGTAATGGGATTTGAACCCACGACCTTCTGGGCCACAACCAGACGCTCTAACCAACTGAGCTATACCCACCATGTATTGGGCAGATTTTCAATTTAATTAGAAAATTGCGTACGCCAGAGTGGACTCGAACCACTAACCTACAGCTTAGAAGGCTGTTGCTCTGTCCATTGAGCTACTGGCGCAAATCCAAACTCAATCATATTCCAATCAGCAAAGAACATTAAATAACTTTACTAAAAATCCAGTTAGTAGTCGGGGCGGCAGGAGTTGAACCTGCGGCCTCCTGCTCCCAAAGCAGGCGCGCTAACCGGGCTACGCTACGCCCCGATTAAATCAAAACAAAATTTTACAAGAACAAAACGATAACGGCTTGCTAAAATAGAGTATGAAACCGAAAATGTCAATTTATTCAAATAATTTTTTCAGTCGAATAATATTCATATTTTAGGTAAACAAATATTTTTAATGATGAATCTTGCAAATTTCGTAACGCTCAGATATCTCCGGTCCAAAAAAGACTCGCAATTACTATCTGTTATTGCCGGAATTACCATTACTGGAATTGCGCTTGGGGTTGCTGTACTTATACTTGCCCTTACGATTCTGGACGGATTTGAAGTGACAGTAAAAGAAAAAATTATAAATTTCCGTTCGCATATAATTATTGACGGCTTCAGCGGAAAAACACTTAAAGATGATTTAAGAGTTGAACAAATAATACAGAACTCACTTGGTAATTCATTTAGTTCTATTTCTAAGTTCATTTCTAAGAGTGCAATAATAAGATCAAACAGCATATCCGAAGGAGTATCAATAACAGGCATTGATCAGGAGAATGATAATTCTGAATTCCATAAATTGCTGATCCAAGGAGAATTCAATTTCACCAAGAACGATCGTTCATGTATGATTATAGGGAAGAAATTGGCTGAAATACTAAATGTTAATTTAGATGATAAATTAACGGTATTTGCGATGTTAAAAGATTCCCCTCCTTCTTATGAGAATCCCCCTGCAATAAAACAGTTTATTGTCTCCGGCATTTATGAAAGCGGAATGGTTGAGTATGATGATTTAAATGTTTATATCTCTTTTGCAGATGCTCAAAAACTTTTGAATATTAATAATGATATTTCCGGCTACAATATTCGGTTAAATTCAATTGCTGAGATAGAAAACCATGCTGAGAAACTGCAGGAAAATCTTGGATATCCTTATTATGTGAGATCAGTATTCAAACAGCATCAAAATATTTTTACATGGCTGGAATTGCAAAAAAAGCCAATCCCAATAATTTTAGGGTTGATAATCCTTGTTGCAGTACTAAATGTTATCGGAACAATCTTAATGTTAGTCCTCGAAAAGACTTCCGCCATTGGTATATTGAAATCGTTGGGCGCCGGTAGAAAACTTGTTGTAAAAATATTTTTACTCCAGGGTTTGTATCTTTCGCTCATTGGAGTAATTGCAGGAAATATTATTGCCTTGATACTTAGTCTTCTTCAAATCAATTTTAATATAATTTCTCTGCCTGGCTCTGTCTACTTTTTATCGAGCGTTCCTATCTCGATAAACCCATTATTCTATTTTGTTGTTTCGGCAACAGCGCTATTGCTTTCGATGGTTTCAGCTTTAATACCAAGTTTAATTGCCTCAAAAATTCAACCCGTAAAAGCGATAAGGTTTAATTGAAATGTTTGAATTCTTTATTTCAAAAAAATATTTACGCTCTAAACATAAGACAACTTTCATATCGATTATTTCGGCAATTTCTACTCTTGGTGTAACCATTGGTGTTGCGGCTTTAATAATTGTGATTTCTGTTTTTAATGGTTTCGGCTCTTTGGTTACCGAAATCATGCTAAAATATGATCCGCACATTGTTGCAGCATTTGAGACTCCTCCTAAACCATTAGCGCTGGAAGAATTTGAAAATTATTTAGCTAACTCAACGGAAATACAAAACTATCATTCCTACGCTGAGGGAAAGGTAATTTTAATGAATAAAAATTCCTACCAGGTGATCGAATTAAAAGGGCTGCCCGAATTTACAAACGATTCAAATTGGGGAATAAGATCATCTATGCTTAAGGGTGATATATCCTATTCCGAAGAAAATAATTTTGAGATTGCACTCGGCTTGAGGATGGCAATCAGACTTTCGTGCAGAGTTGGAGATACATTATCGGTGACTTCATTCAACGGAATAGAAAGAATTTTAACCGATTTCACCGCAATTCCTAATTCACGAAATTTTGTTGTTTCAGGAATTTTTGAAAC
This sequence comes from Bacteroidota bacterium, assembly GCA_018829545.1. Lineage (GTDB taxonomy): Bacteria > Bacteroidota > Ignavibacteria > Ignavibacteriales > Melioribacteraceae > JAHJTX01. The sequence continues at coordinate 3,594 of JAHJTX010000044.1, forward strand.
AAATAATAAAGATTACGATATTCAATTTGGATTTACTTCGCAGAAATCTGCTCAAAGAGCGCTGAACATCGGGAATAAAATAAGCGGATATGAGATTTTTCTGAACGACGTAAATGAAGCGGACGGCATTAAGGAAGAATTACTCAACAAATTTTCAAAGAATAATATCCGTGTTAACTCTTGGTTCGATTTGCACAAGGATTTGTACACGGTAATGTTGATTGAAAGATGGGCAGCATTCATTATTCTCTGCTTAATCATTTCCGTTGCTACTTTTAATATTTTAGGCTCTTTAACAATGAGCGTGATCGAAAAGAAAAAAGATATTGCCGTGCTCAGATCAATGGGAGCAAATTCTAATTCTATAGTGAAAATTTTTATGTTCGAAGGACTCTTAATCGGGTTTATCGGAACAATTTCCGGTTTACTACTCGGACTGCTGGTTTGCTACATACAAATTGAATATAAGATTTACCCTTTAGACCCAACTAAATATATTATAGATGCAATTCCGATTCAATTACGTTTCACAGATATTGCAGCCGTAACAACAGCCGCATTTCTATTAACATTTTTGTCTTCCCTCTTGCCGGCAAAGCGTGCGGCGCGTGTAAATATAATTGAAGCTATTAAATATGAATAAATATTTTTAGGTAAATGATGAATAAGATTTTAACTATTGAAAATATCTCGAAAAGTTTTTCTATTGATAAAATTAACCGCTTGCAAATTCTAAAGGACATTTCCTTTGAAATGGAGAGCAAGTTAATTAGCGTGATTGTCGGAGCTTCCGGCGCTGGTAAAAGTACGCTTCTTCATATTATGGGTGGATTGGATTACCCGGATAAAGGCAAAGTAATATTAGATAATACCGATATTTTTATGATGAATGACGAGAGGTTAAGCAAATTTCGAAATGAAAACATTGGGTTCGTTTTTCAGTTTCATCATTTACTCCCGGAATTTACTGCATTAGAAAATGTTAATATTCCTCAAATGATCGGCGGGAAGTCGAAAAAAAATATTTTAAAGAGAAGTGAAGAGTTATTAGAACTTGTTGGGCTGAAGGATAGAATGAATCACCGACCATCCGAATTAAGCGGTGGAGAGCAGCAGCGCGTTGCGGTTGCAAGAGCGATGGCAAATAGTCCAAAATTAATTCTCGCTGATGAACCAACTGGTAATTTGGATTCTAAGAACAGTAGCGCTCTGCACAAACTATTTCTAAAACTGCGCGATGACTTCAGCCAAACTTTACTGATTGTGACTCACAATCCCGAATTGGTAGACCTTGCAGACCGGGTGTATGAGATGAAAGACGGCGATTTAAATTTGAGATAATAACTCACCTTACGCAAAAATTTGAAATTATATTGTAGATCGAAGCGAAGCTTCGATAAAATGTTTGCTTATTACGATCCCGATAAATTTCGAGATCGTGATACAAGTTCTGCGCAAGGCGGCATAATAATTTATTTCCCTACGCGAGATTGGACAAATAATCAATCATTAATCTAACTCCAAAACCGGTATCGTATTTCTCAGTGTAACTTGTGAATTTATGTTTAAGCGCTGGTCCGGCAATATCCAAATGAACATAGGGTATTTTCTTATCAACAAAATGTTCTAAAAATATTGCCGCTGTAATTGAGCCGCCCCATCTTGTTCCCAAATTACTTATATCAGCCATATCGCTTTTTAGCTGCTCTTTGTAATCGCTATAAAATGGCATTCGCCAAATTCGTTCAAAACTGGACTTTGAAGAATCTTCGAGCGCTTGAGCAAGTTTATCATTTTTAGTAAACATAGCCGCAGTCGTTTCGCCCAAAGCTACAACGCACGCGCCGGTTAGAGTAGCAAAGTCAATTATTTCATCGGGCTTTTGCTTACACGCATATTCCAATGCATCCGCTAAAATAATTCTGCCTTCGGCATCGGTGTCCTTTACTTCAATTGACTTTCCGGATGCGGTTTTAACGATATCGCCTGGTTTATATGATTTCCCGGAAATCATATTTTCAACAGCAGGAATTACGCCAATAATTTCTATTGGGAGTTTTAAAGCTGCCGCAGCTGCGATCGTTCCAATAACTGCCGCAGCGCCTGCCATATCGCCTTTCATTTCGAGCATACTTGACGTTGGCTTAATTGATAAACCGCCAGAATCATAAGTTACTCCTTTACCAACAAGTGCAATTTTCCTTTTTAACTTTCCACTCGGTTTATAATGCAATTCTATTAGAAGCGGATCATTCTCAGAAGCTGCGCCAACGGCTAAGATTGCATTCATTTTTCTATTTTGAAGTTCCTTTTTATTCAGGATTTTTATCCTCAGTGAATTGTGCTTCAAATTAAGTTTTACCCGTCTAGCTAATTCCTGAGGAGTGAGCGTACTTGCGGGTTCGTTCACTAAATCCCTAGCGAACGATACTGCTTTCATTTTATTTTGACAATTCAACAATTGATCAGAGGATATCGTTTTCCCTTCTGACATAATATTAACATTCAACTTTTGCTTTTTACTTTTTTCAGTCTTATAAATCTCGAAATCATAATTCCCTAAATAAATTCCTTCCAGAGCAGATTCGAAGTAATTAGTTTCAGAGCTAAATAATTCTTTAAAATCTGAATAGGGTGGAATATCTATCTCCAAATTCTGAATTGATTCATTCTTCAACCGGATGATAATGGCGGAAAGTGTATTGCGTAATAAATCATTTGTAAGATTTTCATCTTTATGTTTTTTTACGATCAATAAATCCGGTGAGCCTTTGTGAGTAAAAGCAAACAGAAGCTCCTCTTTCTTTGCGAAAAAGTTTGCCGCTTGATTTTGATTGAGTTCAATTTTCTCTTGTTTCAAGAACAGGTTAAATTTTTTGCTCAATTCCTTTTCGTGGAAAAATTTTACAAGCGCTGAGTTCTTTTTGTTGATCAGCCTGTTTTTATTCGATGTCAATATTAATTCGAAAATCATTATTTCTCTCTTATTCGATTATATATTTTTTTGCTGCTTCGATCACTTTCAATTTGATTTCATCAAGTTTACCGTTTGGGAATCTAGCTCCGGAAGCGTTAAAATGTCCGCCACCTCCGAATTCTCCGGCTAGTTTATTCACCGGAATATTCCCAATCGAGCGGAAGCTAATTTTAATTCCATCTTCAATTTCTACAAAAAATATTGCAATCACCACTCCGCTAACTGTCAAACAGTGATTTATAAATCCATCAATATCGGCTTCAACTGTTTTCGTTTCCCCAATATCTTTTTTCGTGATTGTCATTATGCCAATCTTTCCGTTTCCTTCACAGGAAAACGAGGAGAGCGCTCTTCCGAGTAATTGAAGTTTACCTTTACTTCCCTGATCGTAAATCTTATTATGCGTTTCTCTAGGATTGACACCAAGTTCAAGTAAATGTGCGGCAATTCTATGAGTTCGCGATGATGTTCTATCATATTTAAATGATCCGGTGTCTGTCATTATTGCGGCATACAAATTTAACGCAGCTTTGTAATCCATTTTGTATGATGAATCAGAAGCAAGCAACTCATATACTATTTCGCCGGTTGAGGTGTACTCAATGTCCACAAATAAATCCTCAGAAAATTTCTCGGTATTTTCATGATGATCAATACACATCAGAGCCGCTTTACTTTTTCGGATATGTTTTTCCATTTCCATCGTTCTGGAGAGTTGGTTCAGATCAACGACTAATATCACTTCGGATTTTAAGATTGCTTCTGCGTGAAGAGTTTCTTTGAAATGTTCGATTAAATTTTCCTCATCTAAAAAATTCAAATATGCCGGCGTTTCACTGAAGTTAATTATTCTCACACTTTTACCAAGTGATTTCAAATAATAACACAGCGCCAACTCAGAGCCAATAGCATCGGCATCCGGATTAACATGTGAAGTAATAATAAAACTACTATGTGTATCAAAGATGCTTTTTATTTTATTGAATTCAATCATTGTTTTTCTATAATAAATATTGTGCGACATTTGAGAAATTAGCGAAATAAAAACACCCAACTTTATTAAAATAAAATTGGGTGCTCAAATATTTGCTGAAACAAAGTTATACTAACTGCTAAACTTCCCAGGTGTTCGATTCGAATAGAAGTTTTTGCAGATCGCCCCTGCCTTTTTTCTTAGTTACGTTTTCTATTTGTTCAGTAATTCCTTCGTCATAAGTTGGTTTTATTACTTCACGAAATATCCCAATTGGTGTTGGGAGTTTTGGATCATCGGTCATGTGTGCAAGAATAAACGATCTAATAGGATGATGATCTTCTTCATTGTGAACCCAAACATCACTAACGGAATGCTTGCCGTCATTTATATCTATTACGACCGGTCTGAATCCATCCAGCTTTATTCCCAGATTGTTTTCTTTTCCGAACAACATCGGTTTGCTATGTTCCAAAACTAAAACATGATCAGCTTTTGTTTCCTTGTCCGTAAGTAGCGCAAAAGCGCCATCATTAAAAATATTGCAGTTCTGTAATATTTCTACGAACGCAGTGCCTTTATGATCTGCTGCACGTTTGATTATGGACTGAAGATGTTTTGGATCTCTATCCAGCGAACGTGCAACAAAAGTAGATTCTGCGCCTAATGCCAGCGAAGCAGGATTAAAAGGATAATCAATGCTTCCATAAGGAGTAGTCTTTGTAACTTTTCCTTTTTCAGAAGTCGGCGAATACTGCCCTTTTGTTAAACCATAAATTCTGTTATTAAACATCAGAATTTTTATATCGATATTCTTTCTGCACGCGTGAATAAAATGGTTTCCGCCTATGCTCATTAAATCGCCATCGCCGGTGGCAACCCAAACTGAAAGATCAGGCCTAGAGATTTTTAACCCAGTTGCAATTGCAGGCGCGCGTCCGTGAATTGAATGAAACCCATAAGTATTCATATAATATGGAAACCGGCTTGAACAGCCAATGCCCGATACCCACACAATATTTTCTTTTTTAACTCCAATATCCGGGAATGTTCTTTGAACCTGAGCGAGAATAGAATAATCACCGCAGCCCGGACACCATCTTACATCTTGATCGGAAGAAAAATCCTTCGCAGTCAATTTAACCTCATTTACATCTATATTATTTGCCATTGTTTCCTCCCAGAATTTCAAGGATTTTATTTTGTATATCTACCGATTTTATTGGAAGTCCTCTAACTTGATTGAGCTGAATTACAGGTAATAAGAATTCGCTTCTAATTATTCTTGCTAGCTGCCCAAGGTTAATTTCGGGAATAAGGATATGTTTGAAATTATTTAACACTTCGCGGGTATTTTTAGGAAATGGATTAATGTATTTCAGATGAGCTTGAGATACTTTATAACCGGATTTTCTTACACGATCAACCGCTTCTCTAATACTACCGTAAGTCCCACCCCAGCCAAGAACCAACACATCACCTTTTGAGGGTCCATCAACTTCCAATTCCGGAATGTCATTTTGTATCCGTTGAATTTTTTCCGTTCTAAGTTTACACATTAAATCATGGTTATCCGGATCATGACTCACATTACCCGTGATATTTGCTTTTTCGAGTCCGCCAATTCGGTGCTCAAGTCCTGGAGTTCCAGGCTTTGCCCATGGGCGTGAGAGCTTTTCATTTCGTGAGTAAGGGAAAAAACCTTCTACTTCAGTAGCGAATTTTACCTCTATCTTTTCCAATTCTTCAATGAGAGGCATTTTCCACGGTTCAGCGCCGTTAGCGATATATCCGTCGGTTAATAAAATTACCGGCGTCATAAAATTAAGCGCGATTCTTGAAGCCTCAATTGCCATATGGAAACAATCCGAAGGAGTTGAAGCTGCCAAAACTGCAACGGGCGCTTCACCGTTTCTTCCATACATTGCTTGAAGCAAATCTGCTTGTTCAGTTTTTGTTGGAAGACCGGTACTTGGTCCGCCGCGTTGAACGTTAATAATAACTAGCGGAAGCTCGGTCATAACAGCCAACCCAATCGCTTCTGCCTTAAGCGCTAAACCTGGTCCGCTTGTAGTAGTAATAGCAAGAGATCCGCCAAATGAGGCTCCGATAGCAGAAGCAATTCCACTTATTTCATCTTCAGCCTGAAATGTTTTTACGCCGTAGTTTTTATACGTGCTCAAATATTGCAGAATTTCCGATGCAGGAGTAATTGGATAAGATCCCAGAAACAGGGGAAGCCCCGAAAGTTCCGAAGCTGTAACCAAACCAATAGCAGTAGCTTCGTTACCGGAAATATTGCGGTAAACTCCTTTTGGTAGATTTGCAGATTCAACTGAATATCTTGTCGTGAATAATTCAGTTTGATCGCCAAAATAATATCCGGCTTTTAGCACAGCTTCGTTAGCTGCAGCAATATCCGGATTTTTTGCAAACTTCTGCTTAATCCATTCGATTGTTGGTTCTACCGGTCTGTTATACAACCAGTACATCATACCGAGAGCAAAAAAGTTTTTACTTCTTGTAATCTCTTTAATTGAAAGGTTTGTATCGCGCAGCGCATTTGTTGTTAAAGAGGTAATGGGAACATGAATTACGTGGAAACCCTCAAGCGTTCCATCATCTAGAGGATTTGAATCGTACTTAGCGATCTTCAAATTCTTCGGATCAAATGAATCTGTATTAACAATAATTAACGCGTGTTCTTTAATATTTTTCAAATTCACTTTAAGCGCAGCGGGATTCATTGCCACCAAAACATCAGGGCTATCACCAGGCGTATGAATATCACTTGAGCTAAAGTGCAATTGAAAACCGCTCACGCCATAGAGGGTTCCGGCGGGTGCGCGGATTTCTGCAGGATAGTCCGGCAATGTGCTTAAATCATTTCCAACCAGAGCAGTTGTATTGCTAAATTGAGTTCCGGTTAATTGCATTCCGTCTCCGGAGTCACCTGCAAACATTACTGTAACATCGTTGAGACTTTGAACTGTTTTACCGTTGCTTTTTGTTTCTTCCATCTTTATTTAACTCTTTCGATTAATTGGTATTTATTAACTACGTAATTATAAAAATATTTTTGTTTTAATTTGCCAATAAAAACTACTCAATTTGTGATAAAACATCCAAGAATTCATCCGCACTAATGAATCCGGTTAATCTTTTTTGTTCATTCCCTTTAGAATTAACGAGTATCAAAGTCGGCATTCCGATTATGCTAAATTTATTTCTAATTATTTCTGTTTCGTCGGACATCGTTTTAGTCATATCGACTTTGAAAGTAACAAACTCCTTCGATTTATCAATAACTCTCTGATCAGAAAAAGTGAGCGCGTCAAGTTCCTTACAGGGAATGCACCAATCAGCATAAAAATCAATCAATATTTTTTCATTTGCATTAAGAGCCTCCTGATATGATTCTTCCGAATAGTACTGCCAGTCAGGGGATTTTTCTTCTACAGGCCAAATCATATACACTGCTGTTGCAATAACAAGAACCGAAAAAATATTTTTGAAAATTCTAAAGCCTTTAACGTCGTTAGCAAGTTTGTCAATAAAAACGAGATATATTGATGATCCAATCATGAAAACCGGAACAACATAATAATTTATTTCTTTCGGAATAAGCGGTCCTAAAAAGTACAGCGCCATCCCAATGAGTAAAAATCCAAAAATATGTTTAATAGCTTCCATCCAAAATCCTGCGCGAGGTAAATTTTTTATTTTTCCTGAGAAAAGCGCCAGAAGCAAATATGGGAAACCCAATCCCAACGCCAAAACAAAGAACATAATAAAACCAAAATAAGGATCGCCTTTTGCGGTGACATATGTTACTAAACCAAGTAAAATTGGTCCAATGCACGGAGCCGCAACAATGCCCATTGTTAATCCCATCAGAAATGCGCCTGCAGTTCCGGATTTTGCGCCGCCTGCTTTTGCCACCAAACTATCGGGCAGTTTGAATTCATACAAGCCGAACATACTTAACGAAAGCGCAAAAAATATTAGAGCAATTGCTATTATAACAATAGGATTTTGCAAAAGAGTTCCAAACACGGCGCCGCTGAGTGATGTAACGACACCGACAACTGAATAAGTTAAAGCCATTCCAAGAACGTAAAGAATTCCAAGAATAAAAAGCCTGCCGGTGCTGCCTTCACTTTGTCCGCCAAAATAACCAATTGTAATTGGGATAAGCGGATAAACGCAAGGAGTAAGATTTAGAGCCAAACCGCCAAAGAATACCAGAATTAAACTTAACAATAAACCCGATTCCTCTAACTGAGATTGAAGATTATCATCTTCGCTCATACTTTCTTGAACGGAATAAGATAAATCAACCGACGAAAACATTCCCTGGTTGATTTCATTTAGAGGCTCACTCTTATTAACTATTTCCAAAGGCAGAATAACTTCAACATCCGTAGGAGGCATACAGGTGGCATCATTACAAGCCTGATACGTGACAGTTAATCTAATCGGGAACTCTCCCTCCGCTTGAGACTCTGCGATTTTAAGCAAACCGTAAATTGTTACTTCACCTTCATAAACGGAAACCGGTTTATCGGAAAAACTGAACTCAAGTTCTTCGGCAGATGGAAAAACAATTTTACTAATAGCGATGTTTTGCTGATCTATTTTAACTTCGGTTGGTATTAAAAATTCATCGTTTGGCTTATTGCTGTTAATGTGCCATGACTCGGCAACATCAAGCCTCACTGCGAATTTTAATTCGCTGCCGGCATGTATTTTTTCGAAAGGAATAAACCCTTTTACCTCGACCAAATTTTGGTCAAATCCAAATTGGGCATTTTGGTTTGTAAATCCAATAACGGTAAAAAGTAATAATAGTAGAGTCTTTTTCGTGAACATAATATTCCTAAAATTTTATAATCTGTTGCGCTGCCAATTTTGAACTATCGGAAATCTGCGTCCGTAGCCGAAAGCCTTTTTTGTTACACGCAGAGCCGGAGCCGCCTGTTTTCGTTTAAATTCGTTTTTATCGACCAAGTTTAAAACATCGTTGACCAATTTTTCATCTTTAATTTCAACAACAATTTCTTTCAGTTCTTTGTATTCTTCCAAATACATTACAAGAATTCTATCTAGTATTTTATACGGCGGCAGCGAATCTTGATCCTTTTGATTTGGTTTCAATTCAGCAGACGGTGCCTTTTCAATTATTTCATTGGGAATAATTTCTTCATTTCTGTTGATGTATTTACAAATTCTATAAACTTCAGTTTTGTAGACATCAGCAATAATTCCCAATGCGCCGCACATATCCCCGTATAAAGTTGCATATCCCACAGCCACTTCCGATTTGTTGCCGGTTGTGCAAAGCAAATAGTTATGCTTATTAGATAGAGCCATTAAATAAAGACCGCGTATTCTCGACTGAAGATTTTCTTCAGCGACATTTTCCGGTAAACCATTAAACTCAGGATTCAACATTTCCAACACTTTTTCAAATACAGGCTGCACGGAAATATTAGAAGATGAGATGCCAAGTACATCAATTAGTTTCTGTGAATCTGTTACGCTTCCTTCCGAAGAATACTGCGACGGCATTATTACTACATGAACATTTTCTTTGCCGAGAGCTTCAACCGCAATGTAAGTAACAATCGCAGAATCAATTCCACCGCTTAAACCTACAAGAGCTTTTTTAAATCCGGTTTTTGCAGCATACTCTCGCAATCCAAAAATAAGAGCCGCAAGCACCTCTTCTTCAAAACTTTTTTCAACTTCGGTCACTTCCTCATAATTTATCTTTGTATCGAAAATCAGAAAATCTTCGCCGTAGGATTTACCCAGCAAACACAGTTTCCCTGTACTGTCGAAACACATACTTGCGCCATCAAAAATCAAATCAGTTTGAGCGCCTGTGCAACATACATAAGTAAGGGGCATTTTATCTGTCTCGGTTAAGACAGAAAGCATTTTTCTGCGCTCTTCGCGGCGTCCAAAAGCATACGGGCTTGCGGAAATATTTATTAATACAGTTGCGCCTTTTTCAACCAGAGTTTGAACCGGATCTTTTTCATATCGCCGTTGTTTCCAGTAATCTGCATCATTCCAAATATCTTCGCAAATGGAAATACCAAGATTTTCGTTTTTAAAATTATAAACGGAAACATCTTTTGCGGATTCAAAATATCTTACTTCGTCAAACACATCGTAATTAGGCAAGAGAGTTTTATTCTGTACAAATTGTATCTTTCCATCGTAGCACAAAACGGCGGAATTATAAATTCCTGTTCCAACTTCTTCCATTTTTTCGGTGATTGAACCAAAAAGCAAACCTACATCATTTGTCGCTTTAGCAAGTTCAACCGATGCAAAATATACTGCTTCTCTGAATTCTTTCTTTTCGATGAGATCCTGAGGAGGATATCCGCAGACAGATAGTTCGGGGAGAATAACTAAATCCACTCCCTCTTTAACTCCCTTTGAATATATATCTAAAATTTTAGCCTTATTTCCGGCGACGTCCCCTATGATAGGGTTAATCTGCCCAAGGGCTATTTTCATTAACGAGCCAGTACAAATTATTTTATTAACTAAAGTAAACTAAAAAAGATTGTAAGTTATAGCAAAGATTTTATTTTGTTATTTATCCTTGAATGTGCTGAAACACATAATTGATTTCATATTCCAATGAACGATTCCTAATAAATGAGTTCACTCTAAAAAGGTATTTTCAGTCATTGCGAGAATCCCGATTCATCGCATAGGCGTCAACTTAAGAGAAGCAAAATCTAATTAATTATCGGCTAATTATTTCATTTCTGGTTTAATTTAGTTTTTTTATGTCATACCCGAAAACTTTCGGGGATTTTCTCTTTTTTCAATACTATTCCTTTTGCTCTCAATTTTCTGATATCATAGCTTGCTTTTCTCGATGTGTAATCTTCGCCTATTATTTTTTTCATTTTTTCAGCTAGATCAGAACAAGTAAATCCTTCGGGTTTCATTGATAATGCTAAGGCTGATTGCATAACTGCAATATTTCTCTTTTTACTTAAATCAATTCCTGCGAGACGGGTTTTGCCTTTCTTGCTTGGCGTAGTTAGTTCTTCCAATTTCCCGTCATTTATTATAGCTATATGCGCATATTCCAGATTGTTCATAAAATTATTCATTATCCGGTGCAACTTATCAACTATATCCGAGAAATATTCAATGCTCCGTTTACAACCAAGTTCTTTTGCGTTGTGTACGACCACTTCTGCACGAAGTGTGCGTTCGCCTTTGTCATACAATTTAACCGTTAGTTTGCCGAAGTGTATTTTTATTATAGTTAAATTGTATTCAGGTGTCTCGATACGCACCTCCGGTGCAGAAGTTTTGGATTTATGCTTAAAGGGACGACGTTTTTTTTCAAATATTGTTTTTATTCGGGGAATGTCTAATCTTTCTCTTGTTAAGTTGATGATATTTTGATAGACATCGTCTAATTGTCTGCCCCGATTAAAAAGCAAATTCCGGCTGTATTCTATTTGATATACCGAAAATTTGTACTCAAAACCCGTCTCTTTTTGCTGCTTAAAGTCCATTACGAACCATAAACAGCGATAAATCCACCTTCGGCTAACTTCCTCAAATAACCCTTTTTTCTTTAAGGTGTCTGCTATTTGAGATAATTTATTTCCGTTTGTATATGATGTGAAACAATTTCCTTCTTTTTCGATATGTAATGTTTTAACTGCTTTTCGTCTCTCTACCCATTCATGTCCGTTTAGTATTACGTTGCAACTAAACGGTGGCTGAGCACACATTCGTATTGTTATGTGTTCCCATTCTTTGTCGATGATATGAAAATAATAATGATTTACCAGTGAAGTTTTCTTTTTACGTCTGATATCTATTGAACCGTTATTAAACTTTTTTATTTCTCATAATAAACTCGGCGCTCGTGAACAAAATATTGCGAATATTCCTATAAACGATTTATCTTGTGGTAATAATTTTTCCGCTTCTGTATACTTACGTTCTCCGGTTCTAAAATGTATAAATGGTATTGATTTACTTTTTGCATATGCTTGAACACGCCGGCTAAACTTACCTGCAAAACGCATTAATGCATTTGTATCTAAATCAATGTCGCTACCTTTTATTATTCTATACCAATTTCTAACTCCTCCTGGAACTAATAGTATCAGACAATATGCATTTAATACTATTCTGTCTATGCAATCATAGCGACCGTCTATTATTTCTGAGTAATGTTCTGACAAATCATCTGTATATTTCATCGCTTTGAATATCCAAACTTATTTGAGTTTTTTATGTGCTCTAATTAACTAAATTTATTTGTATTTTTCCCACTCCACGAGTGGTTTTTTTTCAGCCTCGTGCTGAAAAAA
>JAHJTX010000045.1 GCA_018829545.1 Bacteroidota bacterium
GGGGGGGGGGGGGGGGGGGGGGGGAGAGTTTGGAAAATTGGAATGATGGAAAGATTGATGGTTGCAAAATGATAAAATTACAAAGACTGATGAATTTTAACTAACAATCGTCATTCGAAAATTAAAAATGGTTTGATGAGTTCGTTAAACACCGTAAAAAAGAATATGTTGATAGAAGAAATTAAGAATTATCTTGAAAATTATGAAAACATTTTATTTGCGATACTATTTGGTTCATACGCTTCCGGTAAAACAAATAACAAAAGTGATCTAGATATTGGCATCTGTACCGATCAAGAAATTAACATGCTAAAATTAGGAAAAATAATTACGGATATCGAAAAAATAACAGACTTGAAAATTGATCTAATTGAATTGAACAATCTTTTTAACAAATCACCCCTTCTTGCATACCAAATTACCGCTAATCATAAAGTGATTTTTGTGAGAGATGAAACAGCGCTGGTTAATTTTAAGAGGATGACGTTACTAAATTATTTTGATACGTCGGAATTAAGAAAAACGGTTAACACTGCTTTCTATAACCGTATTTCTGAAAAAAAATTCGGTAAAAGAAATTATGCTTGAAAGACTAATCCAGTTGGAAACTAATATTTTTGAATTAGAAAAATTTCAACAGAAATATACAACAGATGAAATTAAAAATGACCGGCAGGTGCAATGGATACTTAGATATGGATTATTTGAATCCATCCAGATAGTTATTGATCTTTCATGCCATTTAGTTGCCAAATACAACCTTGGAAATGCACAAACCTATTCAGATTGTATCGCGCTTTTAAAGAAAGAAAAATATTTAAGCGTTGAAGTATCAGAAAAATTATTGGGGATGATTGGGTTACGGAATATTTTAATCCATGAATACGTTGCAGTTGATATCGCAAAATTATATGAATTGCTTGACCAATTAGATGATTTTAGACAATTTGCGGTTGAAATAAAGGATGTGATTTGAGAATTGATGATTTTAGGATTGATGATCCCGTTAAATAGCTTCGCATTTCACGGGACAGGTTGAAGGATTGATGAAATGATGGTTGATGGTTTGTTGATGATGGTTGATTGAAAACTACAAAAGGAGAAAAGGCACCGGGGAAGAGGTCGCGTTACTGAAAAAAGTTGACATGTTTATTAACAACAATTATTTCATTTAACCGAGAGAGCTGAATGGTTAAGAAGGTAATCAAAATTCCGCTTGATAATGATTCAAGAATTATTGTGGTTTTTCAAAGGGAAAGAAATGAAATTGTTAATTTTGTTGTTGTGCTAGGAGCGTGACCGAGAATAGTTTTTTACTAAAATATTGTTTGAATATTAGCCAAAAGCGCGACAATTTTCGACCTTTTTGTATTCTCGGAAAACCTCCTAGAAATTAAATTAAAGGATTTTGAAAATAAATTTGATGAGTGGTTCCAGGTTCTTCGCTTTGATAACGCACATGGCTTTCCTCATATGGATAAGATGGATAAATATGGAAATAAAATTGAAATACTCAAATTCGATTATCTTACCAATAAAGAAGCCATGACAATGGCTATCGACTTGATTAAAAATAATTACAAAGATTTTGTCAAAAGTTTTTTGGGAAATAACGGAGATTAAAGAGATGAAAAAGAAAAATTTAACAATTAATGAAATAGAAGGCAGAATAAAAAAAATGGGGCGCGTTGAAATATCCGATAAGGAATTTTCTTCCGCTGATGAATATAAAAAACTTCATGATTATGTAAAGCGGATTTTTGGCAAACCCAAGAAGGACATTGCACAGAAGCGAAGGCAGCATCTATAAAAAATTAATGCAATCTAACGTTGTAAGTAAGTTAGAAGGAGTTGAGATAGTTAGTAAAAATCCGCCGCAGCGGACTGCTCAAAATGGGCACAATATTTATTTATTGTTCAACCGGATTAGAAATTTGTCAGCCGCCAAAGGCGGAGTTATTGGTTATTAAAAAAACTGATCCGCCGCGGCGGACTAAAAACTATTTTACGCTGGCATTGCCAGTTTTTAATATGAGAAAACCGGCTTATTTGTTTGACGGACGAAATATTCTAAATCGTTTTCAAAAAAAGAGCCTGGTTTTGTGAAGATTATAATTTAAAGGATCAGGAAGAGAGAATAATGGAATTGATTATTCCATATCCGTCTTACAACAGCGCTTTAGTAGTATTATGGGAAGATTGAAGGATTGATGATTACAAAATGACAAAATTAAAGTAGAGCAGAGGGCGGAGAGCATAGTGCATAGAGAAGGTGAGAAGTTGTGATGAGGGAAAGTGGGAAGTATGGAAAATTGGAATGATGGAAGATATAAATTTGATTAACCCAATAGCGCAATAAGCCGCAAGTTCAAAGTATAAAGTATAAAGTAAAAAGCAAAAAGCAAAAAAATTTCTTGACATAAAAACAAAGATTTACATATCAATACTATAATAGGTCCAGATCGTACGTGTCCAATGAAATCAAAATATTGGCTAAACCTAACCCGGACAAGCCAGAACCAAATTGACAGCAATGAATGATTGAATGGCTGCATGATTGAATGAAAAACATTCATCCATTCATCTTCATTCAGTCATTCTTTCGCTTTATTTGTCTTATTAATATTCTGCCAAATATTACACTAACTTTAGTGTTAAAATACTAACCAGGACAAGCCAGAACCAAATTGACCGAATGGATGAATAACGAATAACGATAAATATGCGCATAAAAAAAGAAGATATAATTTTCATAAAAAAAATTACGAAGGAATATTTCGGCAACAATGCTAAAGTTTACCTTTTTGGCTCCCGTGTTGATGATCAAAAAAAGGGCGGTGATATAGATTTATATATTGAGACAGATATGAAAAGCGATGTCTTTAAGCAAAAATTGAAGATGTTGGGAATGCTTCATAGAGTGCTTGGTGAACAAAAAATTGATATTGTGATCAATAATTTTATTAATGATAAGTTTATTTATCAAGTTGCAAAAAATGAGGGAATTCTACTATGAAGAAAAATCAATATATATTAAAATCTATTTTGAATGAATGCGATAAACATTTAAAAAGAATGAACTTTGCTTATAAAAAATTTTTCCCTTTATCTCCTATTATTAAAGAACGCATTTCAAAATTGAATGAAGATGACATTTCATATATTGATCAAATTATTTATAGATTTTCTAAATTACAGGATGCTATCGGGCAAAAACTTTTTAAAGCTGTTTTAATATTCTTAGATGAAGATGTAATAAACAAATCGTCAATTGACATTTTTAATAGATTAGAACAGTTAGAAATTATTGAAAATTATGAAATCTGGAAAGATTTAAGGGATTTAAGGAATGAGTTAGCACATGAATATGAAGAAAATGAAAATGAGACAGCAGAAAAATTAAATACATTGTTTGAGAAAAAATCTGATTTAGAAAAGTATTTGAACGATATTCGTAATTATCTTTCAAAAAGAGAATTTGAATTTTGAACAGAAAAGTTTGCTTCATTATCGGTACGTGTGCTGAATACGGTTTATTAAAACCATTGATTGATGAATTGTTAGCTGATAAATATTTTGATGTTCAGTAGATTATTACTGAGATGCACCTCTCGCCGGAGTTTGGATTGACTTATAAAGAAATAAGTTTAGAAGGGTTTAGTGAGGTTGAGAAGGTTGAGATTCTTCTTTCTTCTGATACACCGGAAGGTATTTTTAAAGCAATGGTATTAGGAATGATTTCTTTTGCTGAAGTCTATCAAAGATTAAAACCAAATTTAATTAATGGACTATTGGTTACAAGTCGACAAAGTAACGAGGCTGAAATTAATTGATGCCTAATCAACCAAGAACTACAAACAACAACCAACCCCGCAAACGGGGCAGGCAAACCATATACAACATATAATTAACATTTTAATATGATAGTAGATTTTTATAATGATATAAGACTTAAAATTTTTTAATTTTGTGTAGAGCAAATTATTTATAAAACTTGAATAGTCATAATTATGCGGTTAAAAGAATATGAAATAGAAGCCATTAAATCAGCAGCAAAGAAGTACGATGAAAATGCACAGGTGTATTTATTTGGTTCCAGAACTGATAATGCAAAAAGGGGCGGTGATATAGATATCTTACTATTATCAGACAAGATAAAAAATAAAGAGGTAAGAAAAATAAGATTAGAAATTTTTGATTTGATTGGCGAGCAAAAAATTGATATTGTAACCGCGCCGACAGTTAACAGCGCGTTTATTGAATATGCATATAAAAGCGGAATAAGGTTATGAAACAAGATGAAGCTGTTAAAATACTTAAAGAGAATATTGCAATATTACATGATGCATTAAATTGGCTGGAAAGATCATTTACTATTTGCAGCAAGATAGGCTCTAAAGAAAATTACAGCGAAGAGGAATTTGATGATATGGAAACCCTTGACAAGCAGGTTTGCACGGGTAAGCGATATAGTTTTTCAAAAATTATTCAGAAGCATTGATCAGGTAGAATTAGAAGATAAGGGCACTTTGTTAGACGCTGTCAATAGAGCTCATCAAAGAGGGCTTATTGAGTCCATAGATA
>JAHJTX010000008.1 GCA_018829545.1 Bacteroidota bacterium
ATTGAAAAGTGATGATAATCATATATTTGTAATCTTCGGCGCTTCCGGAGATTTAACCAGACGAAAATTAGTGCCGGCTATATATTCTCTCTACTTGCAAAACCTGCTTCCGCCAAAATTTGCTCTTCTTGGAACCGGGCGCATTGAATTAACTGATGTAGATTTCAGAGACAGAATGAAATCTGCGCTGAATGAATTCACTGATTCTGATGATCTCTCAAAAGCGGCAGAGTTTATTAAATTGATTTTCTACACTTCCATTAACACAAGCGATGCAAGCGTATTTCGAAAAATGAATTCGAAATTGGATGAGATTAGAAAATCATTGAATATTGGCGGGAATACAATATTTTATTTATCAACTCCGCCTAGCTTATACGGAGTTATTCCACAAAAACTTGCAGCAGTAAACCTGAATAAAGAAGACGATGGCTGGAAGCGAATAATAATTGAAAAGCCTTTTGGATATGATTTGAAATCCGCTTTAGAGTTGAGAGATATTCTGATGCGCGACTGGGCTGAAGATCAGATTTACAGAATTGATCACTATTTAGGAAAAGAAACCGTTCAGAACCTTTTAGTAACACGATTCTCGAATGGAATATTTGAGCCGCTTTGGAATAGAAATTATATTCATCACGTTGAAATTACTTCTGCAGAAAGCATTGGGGTTGAAAGCCGGGGTGGGTATTATGAAACTTCCGGCGCTTTGCGCGATATGGTTCAGAACCACTTACTGCAAGTTACGGCTCTGACCGCAATGGAACCGCCTTCTTCAATGGAGCCAGCTTCCATAAGAAATGAAATTTTAAAAGTATTCCATGCATTGCGTCCCATAAATAAAGATGATGTAAATAATATTGCTATTAGAGGACAGTATACTTCTGCAAAAGTGAAAGGAGAAATGGTTCATGGCTACAGAGAAGAGGAGAGAGTTAATCCACATTCCACTACGGAAACTTATGCCGCGTTAAAATTTTATATTGATAACTGGCGCTGGGGCGGCGTTCCGTTTTACATAAGAACTGGAAAGAGACTGCCAACCCGTGTGACTGAAGTTGTAATTCATTTTAAGCAAACTCCACATTTTTTATTTTCAAAAAACGATCTTAGCCAAGCTTCTAATCAGCTTGTATTGCGTATTCAACCGGATGAAGGAATGCTGCTAAAATTCGGAATGAAAACGCCCGGCGCCGGTTTCGATGTTCAAAATGTTAATATGGATTTCCATTATTCTGAACTAACGCGACAGAGAATTCCATCCGCTTACGAAAGACTTATTTACGATGCAATGAAAGGCGATTCAACATTGTACGCAAGAACAGAGGAAGTTATTGCCGCATGGAAATTTTTAACGCCTGTTATTGAATGCTGGAAGAGCGAAGAAAATGTGCCGTTGTTTGGTTATCCCGCGGGTACGTGGGGACCGCAAAACGCCGATGACTTGATTGAATATAATATGACCTGGCGTTATCCTTGTAAAAACTTATCTGATGATGGAATTTATTGCGAGTTGTAATGAAAAATCAAAAAGTAGAAATATACACTTCAATTGAAAATTTAGCGCGAAGTTCGGCTAAGTTTATCCGAAACAAAACAGAGGAACTAACGGAAGAGCGCCATTTCAATATTGCCCTTTCCGGTGGATCGACACCCAAAGTAATTTATCAATACATCTCCGATAATTTTGGCGAGCGAATAAATTGGAAGAAGATAAATATATTTTGGGGAGACGAAAGATGCGTTCCGCCTCAAAACATTGAGAGTAATTATAGGATGGCAAACGAAACGCTACTAAAAAATGTCTCTATCCCGGAAGAAAATCTATTTCGAATTCGCGGCGAGGATGACCCAGGCACGGAGGCAATTCGTTACAGTGAGCAAATTAAAAATAATGTTCCAACTAAAAATGGCGCGCCGCAATTTGATCTTGTAATTTTGGGTATTGGCGATGATGGGCATACGGCATCTATTTTTCCAAATCAAATGGATTTATTCTTTTCTAAAAATATTTGCGTTAATACCGTTCACCCTCAAACAAAGCAAAATAGAATTTCAATTACCGGGCAAATAATTAATAATGCAAGTTCAGTTGTATTTATTGCCTCCGGAGAAAGCAAGGCAATAATTGTTTCAAAGATTTTTAATGAGGGCGATAACTTTGTTGTTCCTGCTTCTCTTGTAAAACCGGTAGATGGTGAACTGATTTGGATGCTCGACTCTGACGCGGCACAATTAATAAAATAGTAGTTATTCTTCCTGGTGAAGCATGAGATTTAATTTGGAGAGCATAATAAAAACCCCTCAGGCAAGAGGGGTTTTTCGGAGTGGACTCCTCTTTTAGATATTTTCCTATTTTTCAGTAGAGCAAAGTAATTTCGGAATTAACAGTTACAGCAACTTTTTGACGGCTTTCTTCAATTAGGTTGTGAATATCCCCAAATAATGGGGTGATGTTTTTTTCTATTTCATTCATTTTTTTAATTCTCAGTCTGTTCCATAATTTTTATAAGCAAAAAGTTTCACGCAATGTGCTGTGGTTGCTTATAATTTCAGCCGGTGACAATTTTTAGCCAACTGGAGTTATCAGATATTCTCTTATGGTTTTCATCACCATCGGATATCGAATTCAGCAACACCTTTATTCATATCACTCAAAAGGACTATCTATCACGTTTACCGTAAATTATTTTAAGAATTCTTTGGAAATATTCTTCGAATGTTTCATCAGGCTCAATGGGAATATTTTCTAAAGCCAAACCGACACTGTCTAATAGATAGTCATATCTTCTGAATGTTTCTTCCAACAGTTTATCATCGTTGGTTTCCCAATACTGTCCTTCGTCGATAACTTCAAATTCCCGGAAATATTTTTCGCTAAGATATTTTAGCAAATGGATTACTAGCTTGTGAATATTTATTCCGGCAAATTGTGTTTTAACAGAAAGGCTGTATAAATATTTCTTATAATCTTCATCGGCAGAATTTCCAAAAAATTTTAAGTGAGCCGGACTACTCATTCTTCCATTGGATAAAAAACATAAGTTAATTGTTTCGCAATCCGGCGGCGTAAAATTAATACCGTAAATTATATCAGTGTAGGATTCGATATCAAATTCATTTGTTGGGAATTGTTCATCGAATATGGTGTATTGCCAATTGTAGATTTCTGCAATGTCTTTAACTTCTTCTATCATTTCTTTTAGAGAAGTTTGAGGGTTGAATCTTCCGCTGTAATGAATACTTAAGCCCATTTTCTAAACCGCAAATGTTTAGTGATTTTATTTGTTTAGTCACCTATAAAATTGACTATAAGCAATTTGCATAAATGTCCTTCAATTTCAGCCGGTGACAATTTGGCGCAGACTAAGCTGCTAAAATTTTTTTCTAAAATATGTCCGACTTTTAATTGGGACCCCACCATTCTCAAACTTGCCTGAATACCATTCATCAGGACGGTTTTGAAAAACGTACCAAACAAAGAGACCGAAGCATAATCCGGATTCCTGTTCGTTCATGCCGCAAGCTTTAGTGTAGATAGGCTTAAATACCGTCCCCTTCCAATTATTACCGGGCATCCAGCCCGCTGTGTGAATTTCATCAGAATCGATCATGGAATCGAGCTTATTGACGATAGCATCAAATTCTGATTGCGAAAGACGTTTACGCCAAATATTAAATTCTTTTAAATAAGGTTGAGAAGTAACCTGTTTACTTGAGTCAATATCAAAAAGCATTTATTTATCCTCCTTTGTGTTCCTTTCAATTATTTTTATTTCTTCAATCTTTTCTCTAATAATTGTGGTTTTAGATTAACAATTTATACACAAAAAGACATAAATAATATTTGTATCGATTAAACACATATCATCATCTGGATACAGCTATTTATAAAGTAAAGAAACCTACATTTTTCCCTTTGAAAAAAAACTAAAGGAAAAAATGAATAATGAATATCGAACAAGGAATTTCGAACAATGAAGTTGAAATACAGATTGCTTTCACTTCGAAATTCATTATTCCTTGTTCAATATTCGATATTCAAT
>JAHJTX010000046.1 GCA_018829545.1 Bacteroidota bacterium
ATCGGAGCAATCACCCGGCTGGATAAAGAGGCAAATATTATTTATTCCGTTCCGGACAAATCTGCAATAGGAAAAAATGTGAGATTTCAACCGCATAATGAAGCAGTTATAAAATCGCAGCAGTTTCATATCAGCGACGTTTTCACATCGGTACAAGGTTTTATGACCATTGCTGTGCACCAGCCAATTTTTAAAGATGATAAGTTTGACGGCGCAATAGCTCTTTTATTATCATTCGATAATATTGCGAAGAATTCTCTCGCCAATATTAATTTAAAAACCCAAACGCAGGCTTATTTAGTTAGCTCTGAAGGCGTAATACTCTACTCAACTGAATATATTCTTATCGGCAAATCAATTAAAACAGATTCCCGTTTCGCATCACTTCTTGGAACTGTTGAAAGCCTTGATAAAAACGGCTTATACTCCGAGAAAAAACTTACGCTGAAAGAAGAACCTGATTTGAGTTCTGCAGGAATTTATCACGCGGTTCTTAGAAAAATACCTTTGCACAACACGCACTGGAATTTAATCCTAATTTCTCCCGAAGAAGTAATTTTATCTCAGATCAATTATTTCAGCGAACTTTGGTTGCTTCTTATAGTTGTTACACTGTTGTGTATTTCTATTTTTTCTTACTTCATTTATAAAGCTGTGGTGATTATAAAGAATGAAGCGGAAAGAAAAGAAATTAATGTTCAATTGCTGCATGCAAAAGAGGAAGCAGAAAAAGCGAATAGAATGAAATCTGAGTTCCTTGCTCAAATGTCTCACGAAATTCGTTCGCCAATAAATTCAATTTTAAGTTTTTCTCAGCTTCTTCAGGAAGATTTACGAAGTAAAATATCGAAAGACCTTGAAGATGGTTTTAAAATTATTCACAATGGCGGCAGGCGAATTACGAGAACTATCGATTTGATTTTGAATATGGCTGAAGTGCAAACCGGCACTTACGAACCCGCAAAAAAGAGGATTGACCTTGTAATTATTTTAACCGACCTCTACGATGAATACAAAAGGTTAGCAACTGAAAATGAACTTAAACTTGTCTTCAATAAAACCGTGGAACACGCTTGGGTTGAAGCTGATGAATACAGCCTAACTCAAATTTTTGGAAACCTGATTGATAATTCCATTAAGTACACACTGAATGGAAAAATTGATTTAACAGTTTCCGGAAATAAAGAAATTGTTGTAACCGTTGAAGATACGGGAATCGGTATTTCTGAAGAGTATCTCCCACATATTTTTGAACCATTTACCCAAGAGGAATCGGGATATACGAGACGATTCGAAGGCAATGGGTTGGGCATGGCGCTTGTGAGAAATTACTGCGATATGAACAGCGGAAAGATCGAAGTCGAAAGTGAAAAAGGAAGAGGCACAAAATTTACGGTCAAGTTCCAATCTTAAAATCTAACACGCCGAATGCAAAAATTAACGGATTTATTATAATCACATAATTTTGTAGTTTGCCACACAATTTTAAAACAAATTAATTAGAGCAGATAAATGTCTATGCTGGAAGATTTACGGAATAAAATAAATGCTGTTGATAAAGATTTAGTAACCCTCCTTTCCGAGAGACGTAAGTTAAGCCGAGAAATAATTAAAGCAAAAGACTCAAAGGAAAAACCTATACGCGATCAAAAGCGTGAAGCCGACCTGCTTCAAAGAGTAATAAAAGTAGGAAAGGAACTTGGTCTTGAATCACATTTTTTAACAAAAGTATTTTATGAAATTATAGATGACTCCGTTCGTTTGCAGCAAAGCTTTGTGCAAAACATTTCTTCGCGAGAAGACAAAAGCATATCTGTTGCAATACAAGGCATTGAGGGAGCATATAGCTATTTAGCCGCACAAAAGTTTTTTGCTCATCACGAAAATGATCTTGAATTTATTAGTAAAACACGATTCGATGAAGTTGTTCACTCAGTCGAAAATGGCGAAGCTGATTATGCAATGCTCCCGATAGAAAACACTACCTCGGGAGGAATCAATGAAGTTTATGATCTGCTGCTCCATACTACTCTTTCAATTGTGGGAGAAGAAAAATTTCAGGTGAAACATTGTTTAGTTTCGCTTGAAGATATTCCGATAAGAAAGATTGAAAAGATTTATGCTCACTATCAAGCCGCGGCGCAGTGCAGTAAATTTCTCGATACTTTGCCGGAGTGCAGCATTGAGTATTTTGCTGACACTGCAATGTCTGTTCAAAAAATTAAACAGGAAGGCAATCCGGCTTATGCGGCAATAGCGAGTGAAGAAGCGGCGAACCTTTTTCAAGTTAAACTGCTTAGACAAAATATTGCTAATCAATCGGAAAATTATACTCGTTTCTTAGTCGTAAGCCGTAAGCCAATTGACGTGGATTCAAGAATTCCATCAAAAACATCACTTGTAATGGCAACCTCTCATACCGCTGGTTCATTAGTGGAGGCGTTGAATGTTTTCAAGGAGAATAATGTGAATCTAACGAAATTGGAATCTCGTCCGATATTGGGCAATGCCTGGGAGGAAATGTTCTACTTGGATTTTGAAGGAAATATAAAAGACACTTCCGTTCAAAAGATGCTTGATGAACTTGGAAAGCATACGAGGTTTTTCAAAATATTAGGAAGCTACCCTTCTCAGGAAATTTTTAGAACTAAAATCACAAATGAATTTACAAAAATTGACGACGAAGTAAGCGCTGTGGATATTGCGGAAACTCAAAACGGCGCGACTAAAAAAGTAAAAGCTAAAAAACCTGATGGCTACAAATTAGCAAGCAGGCATTACAAAGAAGAAGACACAATAATAAAAGTAAAAGATGTTGTGATTGGCGGTGACAATTTTGTTGTAATCGCCGGACCGTGTTCAGTTGAATCGTACAATCAAATTATGCAGTGTGCCAACGAAGTTAAGGAGAAAGGCGCTCAGATTCTTCGCGGTGGCTGTTTTAAACCAAGGACTTCGCCTTACAGTTTTCAGGGACTTGGATACGAAGGGCTATCCTATCTCGCCGATGCAGGCAAACGTTACGATCTTCCTGTAATTACCGAAGTTCTCGCTCAAGATCAAATTGAGGAAGTTGCAAAATATTCGGACATTATTCAGATTGGCGCAAGGAATATGCAGAACTTTTCTTTGTTGAAGGAAGTCGGCAAAACCCACCGTCCGGTAATGTTGAAACGTGGAATGATGTCTTCACTTGATGAATTATTGAACGCTGCAGAATACATTCTTTCGCAAGGCAACAGGCAGGTAATTTTATGCGAACGTGGAATTAGAACATTTGAAACCGCCACAAGAAATACGCTTGACCTTAGCGCCATTCCTGTGTTAAAGGAATTAACTCACCTCCCCATTTTTGTTGATCCTTCTCACGCGCTTGGGCAAAGAGATAAAGTTATTCCGTTAGCAAAAGCGGCAAAAGTTGTGGGCGCTCACGGAATTATGGTTGAATTTCATCCCGAACCTGAAAAGGCTCTTAGCGATGGACCGCAAGCATTGTACTTTGATCAGTTCGAACAGTTGATGAGAGATTTGAAGAATTTATAGAAATATTTTGCGGCATAGAAAGTTTTGGTTAGATTATAAAATAGTATTTCAAATCAATAATTACGTAACCTGCGCCTCAAAGAAACCTTCGAGGTTTGTGCTTCTCACTTGTATTAAAACCTCGAAGGTTTGGAACCCCTCAAAAGCAAATCTCGAAATTAGTAAGCAGCCTTCGAGGTTTGGGCTTCTCTCATGTATTAAAACCTCGAAGGTTTGGAACCCCTCAAAAGCAAATCTTGAAATTAGTAAGCAGCCTTCGAGGTTTGTGCTTCTCACTTGTATTAAAACCTCGAAGGTTTGGAATCCCTCAAAAGTAAATCTCAAAATTGGTAAGCAGTCTTCGAGGTTTGGGTTTGGGTTTCTCTCTTGTATTAAAACCTCGAAGGTTTGAATCCCTCAAAAGTAAATCTCGAAATTAGTAAGCAGCCTTCGAGGTTTGGGTTTCTCTCTTGTATTAAAACCTCGAAGGTTTGGAATTCCTCGAAAGTAAATCTCAAAATTGGTAAGAAACCTTCGAGGTTTG
>JAHJTX010000047.1 GCA_018829545.1 Bacteroidota bacterium
GTGCGGAGAAGTTTTCACTCGGTCGAAAGTAATGCCTAATTTTTCATCCATGAATTTTTCAATATTCGGGATAAATCCGAATACGCCGATTGAACCCGTCACGCAAGTGGGTTCAGAGACTATTGTATCTGCGGCGCAGGCAATATAATATCCGCCCGATGCGGCAACGCTTCCGAATGAGGCAATAACCGGCTTCTTCTTTTTTGCCTCTTCAATTTCATTCCATATTAAATCCGAAGCGAGAGCATCTCCTCCGGGAGAATTTACTCTTAACACAATCGCTTTTATTTTGTCGTTGTTTGTCGCTTTTCTTATTTCTGCGCTCAAAGCTTCGTCTGTAATAATGCCGTTGTCGTTTCCTTCACCCTGAAGTATTGTTCCGTCTGCATAAATTACAGCAATTCTATTTTTAGAGTAACTTTCATTAACGGTCTTAGAATATTTAGATATTCCAATTTTAGAAAACTTACTGCCGAATTTTGACTTCAACAATTCGCTGAACTCGGCGGGATAGATTAAACTGTCAACCAGTTTGGCTTCATAGGCAGTTTGGGGATTTATCAGTTCCATGTTGTCTGCGTATTTCTTTAAGTCATCTTTGGCAACACCCTTTGCACCGCTAATGTTTATAAGCATATTTTCGTATGTGTTATCAATCAAAGATTTCAATTGCGCTTTACTTTCTTTACTCATGCTTGTTAGTTCAAAAGGCTCTACCGCACTTTTATATTTTCCCGCTTTGAATATCTGAGCTTCGATTCCGAGTTTATCAAACGCCTTTTTGAAAAACGTCAATTCAACGGAAAGTCCTTTCCATTCAATAATACCTTCGGGGGCAATAAATAATTTATCGGCAATTGAGGAAAGATAAAATGCCTTTTGACTAATCGTTGATCCGTAAGCCAAAATAGGTTTGCCGCTCTGCTTGAAATCCTGCAGCGCCCTAATAAGCGCTTCCACGTTGCTATAGCTTCCAATCACTGCGCCATTCAGATTTAAGTATATGCCCTTAATTCTTTCGTCATTTCCTGCGGCTTTAATTGACTTGATCAAATCGTCCAAGCCCGGCTTTCTGCTTATTTTCGGAATCATATTAATAAAATCCGGCACAGCTTTAAACTCCGCCCTTTCCGGGATTTCATAATTCAACTTAATCTCCAGGATGGAGTTTGAATTTACCGTAACTTCCTCTTCAACGCTAAGCAGCGATATCATTCCTAAGAGAATTATAAAGGCGAATAATCCCGCAATGATCATCGCAGTTAAAGAACCAAGAAACGAGGCTAAAGTAAATTTTAAGAATTGGCGCATTTTTATCTCCCAATAATATTGAATTTTCTTGCATTACTATTTGTTAAAATAATCATAAGAAAAGATTTTGTCTAAATTTTCCTTTAATAGGTGCCAAATGAAATCAAGTTTAAAATTATATACGGCAGAAGATCAAGCGCGCGGCGCTTTCGACGGTGGAAGAATAACTGAGATTAAACCAATTGGTTTTCGAGGAGAGGGTTCTAAAGTCACACGATTGGGTCCCTTATTTTATTGGGCGTGGGCAACTTCTCACGAAAAAAGTGTGATTGCGCTTCACCCTCATCAAGGATTCGAAATTATTAGTTATGTTATCGAAGGAGAAATCGGGCATTACGATACACTTGGTGGGAATAAAACGGTTGGGACCGGCGGGCTGCAGGGAATGCAAACCGGTTCAGGTGTTTCGCATGAAGAATCTTTTGAAGGGAAAACTGATTTTTTTCAAATTTGGTTTGAGCCGAATCTGCGCGAAGCTATGCAGACAGAACCAAAATACTGGAATTTTTACCACGATGACTTCCCGCTTGAACAATACGACGGAATTACTATTAAAACAATTATCGGCACGGGCTCAAAAGTAAAAATGACGGCAGACGTAAAAATGTGGGACATAAAAATTGAGTCGAATCATGAGTTCCAGTTGGAATTGAATGAAAAGAGGTATTTGGCTGTTGTTGTAATATCAGGAGGCGGGAATGCCGAGAATGAGAGCGGCTCTTTGGTTTTAACACGAACTGATTTTCTAGTGGTAGAAACTTTTGAGAAGTCTTCCGTTACATTTACCTCAAATTCCGCTGATCATCTCCGCTTATCGATTGTTGAAGTTCCGGTAAAAGTTGATTATCCACTGTATCCAAATTTTTAGATGCGGACTCTGAAGGAAGATTGCGTCTTCGGAGATTTGATTATGCCTGAAATTGCGGAAATCAATGGTATAAACCCCAGTGCAAGCTCTGAACTCATATTCCGCAGCAAGCTACGGGGAATTATAGCCACCCTTCTCGCCTGCCTTTGCCGAACGGCAGGTCCACCGAATCCCGACTTGTCGCATTAGCGTCAACTTAAGAGAATCAAAATCTAATTAACTATTGGCTAATTATTTCATTTCCGGTTTAGTTTAGCATTTTTTATGTCATCTCTCTGGGATGAAATATTTATAGAAATATTGATTCGAAAAGTAATTAAAATCCCTTTAGTGACCTGGTTTTCTTGTTTTTTATGGCAGAAAATAACAAATGGGAGTCCACTCCGAAAAACCCCAAACGGGTTAAAACCCGTTTGGGAAAGTTTGTTTTTAGCTTGTTATCCCCACGTTAAAACGTGGGGTTAATAACAATATGACTTTTCAGAGTGGACTCAAATGGCAAAGAACAAAATTCAAATAAGCTCCAAATACAAAATAACAATATTCAAAACAATAAGGATGATTGGTGATTGTAAATTGAAGATTGTGATTTATCCCGACAAAATAATCGGGACAAGTTTTGAAATTTGTATTTTGGGTTTTTCCGGTTTATCCGGGTTAGGGATGACATATAAATCTTTTTGATTATTGAGTCTACTCCAAAAAGCAAATAAACCGTTAAAACGGTTAAAAGAATCACAACTGAGTTTAGCTAACCCACGACTTAAGTCGTGGGTTAATAACAACTTAGAGAATTGGTGAACCGTTTCAACGGTTTTCAATTCTTTCTCAAAATTGAATTA
>JAHJTX010000048.1 GCA_018829545.1 Bacteroidota bacterium
AATTTACCACTTCTACCTCCAGGGGCGGAGATAGAGAATACTGCTATATTAAAAAAAACTATTTCGGCAAGCCGCGCATTATCTGAATTGAAGGGGTCGATAACCAGATTGCCCAATCCAACACTTTTTATTGATACAATAAATCTGCAGGAAGCTCAGGCTAGTTCGGCAATTGAGAATATTATCACGACGCAGGATGATTTATTTAGGGACACTGTAGCAGAGAAAAAAATAAATAATCCAGCAATAAAAGAAGTATTGCATTATAAAGAAGCATTGTGGTACGGTTTAGAAAATTTATCACAACGCCCTCTCTTGACTACAAATTTATTTATAGAGTTGGTTAGAATAATAAAGAAGAACAGTGCAGGAATTAGGAATCTACCCGGCACGCAGCTTAAAAATCCGACAACTGGGGAAATACTATACACTCCTCCGGATGGAGAAAGAGTGATACGCGAAAAACTAAAAAACTTAGAAGAATTTATTCACGCTGAGGATGGGATTGATCCTTTAATAAAAATGGCGATTATACACTATCAATTTGAAGCGATACATCCTTTCTTTGATGGCAACGGACGAACTGGAAGAATAATTCTTCTTTTGTATTTAAAGTGGAGCGGATTGTTGGATATGCCGGCGCTATATCTGAACAAATACATAATAAAAAATAAAAACGACTATTACACAAAACTGCGCGGAGTAACAGAAAGGGAAAGTTGGATTGATTGGATTATATATATGCTTAATATGATTGAACAATCGGCAATAGAAGGACGTGAACGAATAGAAGAAATAGAAAACTTAATGAATACATTGGGAGTTGAGATTCAGAATAAATTGCCAAAGATTCATTCGAAAGAGTTAATTGAAAATCTGTTTAAGCTACCGTACACGAAAAGAAATAATTTACAAAAAGCCGGTTTGGGTAATGTTAAAACAGTTGGTAATTATTTGAAAAGTCTTGAGGAAAGTGGATTTTTAAAAAGCGTACAGGTTGGCAAAGAAAAACTTTATCTAAATTATAAATTGATGGATCTTCTAAAATAATTAGTTACAACTGACGTAATGAAGTTTGCTAATTCAAGTAAGACCTTATGAAAATTTTACTATTTTTTTATAAAACAAATTAAGAGCCTCCTTCAAATTCTTTTGCTCAAGGTGCGAGTTAGCCCATAAAAGTTTTATTCCACAAAACCCGTTTTATTTCTTTCAAAATTAGAAAAATGAATACCATAAAGCGCGTAATCAATTGTCCCCAAAAATTTTTTTATTTTTAATCATTATCTTGCAGTTCGGTACATTAGCAATATTGAAAATTGGCACAATCATAAGGGAAACTTGATGACAGGACAATATCAAAAATTGGCAGATCTGCTGGATCAACTTCCGAATGGATATCCCAAAACTGTTAGCGGTGTAGAGCTTAAAATTCTGAAAAAACTTTTCACACCCGAAGATGTTGAACTAGCATGTCAATTGAGTAGTGTGCCTGAATCACCAAAATTAATCGCTCAAAAATTAGAATTAGACGAGAGACAAACTCTCCGAGCGTTAATAGATATGGTAAAAAGAGGATTGATTGGGCTTAAACGCGAACAAGGAGAGATGAAGTTTTATCTAATGCCATTTGTTGTTGGATTTTATGAATTGCAGAATGCCCAAATAGATCAAGAATTCGCTCAACTTTTTGAGGAGTACTATAAAGAGGCTTTCCATAAGATGACAATGATAAAGCCTTCGGTTCATAGAGTAATTCCGGTGGAGAGAACGATTCCTTTTGGTATAGACGTAATGCCGTACGAAAAAGCTTCTACTTATATCGATAGCGCAAAGTCATGGGGCGTTCTAAATTGTATTTGCCGAGTTCAGCAGAGATTGATCGGTAAAGAGTGCGAACACTCGGTTGAAAACTGTATAACAATTTCGTCGAGAGAAAGAGCTTACGATAAAACAGATACGATCCGCACAATTACAAAAGAAGAAGCTTTGGAAATCCTTGCTCAAGCTAACGAAGAGGGACTTGTGCATTCTACAAGCAACACACAAAATGATGTGACATATATTTGTAATTGCTGCACCTGTTCTTGCGGCATACTCAGGAGTATAGTTGATTATGGAAATATGAATTCAGTTGCAAGCTCAGATTTTTACGCTGCAGTTGATTCGGATTCATGCGGCGGATGTTTGATCTGTATCGATCGGTGTCAATTTAACGCATTGGAAATGGTTGATGACATAAGCAGCGTGAATAAATCGTTGTGTTTGGGATGTGGCGTCTGCATTACTTCTTGTCCTGATGGAGCAATGTCTCTAATACAAAAAGACATTGCCAATATTCAACCCCCGCCTGTTACCGAAGCGGACTGGAATTCAATCCGTGCAGATGCGAGGAATTAGGTGACACATTTTTCTCAAATATCGTTTTTGCCATTGGGCTTTTTATATAATATAACCCCCACTCTATTTATATGTTCGATTAATTCCTCGTTCGAAATTTGGCTAAATATTGAGACGTCGATTTTATAAGGAAGCAGCAAGTCGTCAATCTTGCCGTTTATTTTATTGATCAACTGCAAAGTAATTTTTTCACCGAAAAGAGTAAGATCAATGTCAGAACCGTTTTTATAATTACCTTTTGCCCGCGAACCATAAAGCATTGCTTTTTCTATTTGTGGATGTTCCGCAAGTACGTCGGCAATTTTATCTATAATATTTTCTTTGAGTCCGAATTTCATAAATAATTCTCTTTTCCTGCTATAATTCTTTCAGTTTGTTTCGCAAATTTCTAAATTCCACTTCATATTTTTCTATTATCGCATTAACAATTCCCTTAGCTGTTTCTTCGTTGTAGGTGTGGGAGGACTGGTTTCTGCTATTGATCATATCCATCCATACTTCCCCATTTTCAATTAGTCCCCTATTAAAAGCAAGCTTAACAGTATCTCTGCTTCCCTGAAGACCGGACTCACCCTGGTATTCGTAAAAATCTTTCAAAGTATTCCAAGCTAATTCATGCGTGTATTCAAATGCCTGTATTAAACCCTGCCTTTCAAGTTCGGTAAGCTCTCTTTTTTCTGCAAGCGCAACTGCATCAGACAATTGGTTTAAAGCCTTACAATAGTTGCTAAATCGCTGCATCCATCTGACATCATTTTCACTCATTGGTTTATTCCTAATTTTAATTTCGCAACTATATTTTTATCGTGGCTTATTGGTGTTAAAATATAGTATCGACCGATAAATTTCAACATGGACAAGAGCGCAGAGAATTCGCCGATTAGAACTTTATGAATGTCGATCAAGAT
>JAHJTX010000049.1 GCA_018829545.1 Bacteroidota bacterium
AAACTAAAGGAAAAAATGAATAATGAATATCGAACAAGGAATTTCGAACAATGAAGTTGAAATACAGATTGCTTTCACTTCGAAATTCATTATTCCTTGTTCAATATTCGATATTCAATTATCGTTAACATGTTATTACTTACGGTTCTTTAAGCGACTAGAATGTCATTCTGCATTGCAAGTTAAGTCACTTGGTGATTCGCTCGAAAAGAGAGGGAAGTGGTTTTGTTTTATAACTGCCATTCTATTTCCTTCCACCATTTAATAAAAGCTTCTTCATTCAGATTAAGAATAGACAGCCTAGTGACATCAAGTGGAGGTGGAAAGAATAGATATAATTTTTGATAAATCATCTCTCTATTTGCCGGAGCTGATCTCTTTATTAATCTTAAGAGTGTGAGCGCATCGGAAGAATTTGCCTCAACTAAAATTACTGTTAATGCTTCATAGTTTTGTATATTCGCTTCGTATTCGCTTAACGCCGATTTTAATTTATTAGAAGCGCTGTTGTGGTAAGGAATTCCAATTGAACCGTCGGGAGAAAGCTTACACAGATAATCTGCCGCTAAATTTAGTATTTCCGAATTTCTTTTAATTACGGTCGTCCCAGTTTGCGAAGAAATAGTAAGATACCCGTTGGGATCAACCTCGCAAACAAAATTGTTCCTAGCAGCCATTATGGACGTACCGGAATATTTTATATGCATATTTGCTTCTTCTTTTTGTAGTGTAAACGAAAATCTACCTGATTTCAAAGTGACTTGATTATTGGATTTGCTGGTCTCATCTATTTTAATTGATGCAGAATTGGATAAGATGATACTGCCGATATCGGGGATTACTAATTTAACCGAATCTTTACCGGGAACTTCGAACGTGTCTCCAGCATCAACGGATTTAGCAGTACTTGTTATTCCATTTACTTTGTAGGCAGCACGTTGTGAATTAATATTCCAGGGACCTGTGTTTCCTGTAATAAATGTAAAATAATATATCAAAGCAAAAATGATAGCAATTGATCCAGCGTAAAGCATTTTAAATTCGCTATCACCTTTACCAATGTTTCTATCGTCTTTACTCTTTTTCCCCCGACCTGAAGCAGAATCTTTTCTCTTTTGTTTTTTAAGAGAATCTTCCTTTTTTTCTTTTGCTTTTTTCTCTAATTCTTCTTCCCGTTTACCATACAATAAAGCGTCTGTAATTTCTTTAATAACACTTTTCGGAGGTTCAAATTCCAACGGAAGTCCTTTAAGCTCTTCACTGAGTGATTGAAGAAGTTTTAATTTAGATTTGCATTCGGGGCAGAATTCAATGTGCTGACGTACCGATCCCGATTCATCAGGATTGAGAAGACCATCAAAATAATCATCAATTTTTGATCTTATCTCATCACAATTCATCTTTTAATGCCTCGATAAGTTTTTTACGAGTTTCTCGAACAACAAATTTAATTTCCCCAACGGAAAATTCGGGCAGAAAATCGGATACTTCCTGATATGTATAACCTTCGATGCTATAAAGAATGAAGATTAGCCTTTCTTTATCCGGAAGCGACATAATTAATAATTCCAATTTATTCTTGCTGTGAATTGCAGTATTTGGTGTAATTGGTTTTAAATTTTCAGATGAAGATTCAGACTTAGAAGCTTGCTCGCGAATAATTGTAAAAATATTAAACAATGCAATTCCCTTCATCCATATATCGAAAGGGGTATCGGGTCTAACGAATTTTATATTTTCCCAAGCGGCAAGAGATGTATTAACCGTAACTTCTTTTGCCTTGTCAAGATCAACTAAAATCCTAACAGCCATGGTATAGATTTTTTTTACATTTATCTCACAGAGATCAATAAATGAATTTTTCCTGCCTCTTTGAGCAGAACCGATTAGCAGTTTTATATATTCATGGTCAGTTCGCATTCGGCATATCGAAATAAATTCTAATTAAATTTTGTAAGTGTTATACCGCTCATTCTAATATCTGCCCGGTATCGTATTACGTTGGCTCCGTCATCGCCAATATCTGTTCCTCGTGCATTAACGCGAACCCGGTTGGCATTTACGTTTACATTAATTCTGCCGACATCAATTCTTCTTCCAATTAAATTTGACGGGGCAGAAAAGCCGAGAAAACTACCGCCACCACCGCCCATTTCGGTAGGTCTCTTGTTATAAGCAATCGCGAAATCCGCAATTGTATTTATTCTATTCAATAATTCATCGCGCTGGCTTTCTTTGGATTGGGCTGTAAACATATTGATTCCTACAACCACTGCAATTCCAACTATAATAACGCCTAGGATGATTAGTAATAATTGTTGTTGACCCATGCTTCCTCAAACTTGATGTTAAATTACAGTTAATTAAATCTCAAGCGCAAACAATATAAGACTTTTCTAAAAGTGAATCAATAAAAAGAAAGACGGAAATTAGAAACCTTTGACGGCATGTCCGATATCGTCATAAGTTTTAAAAACTCTAAACATTCTGGTTGTTTCAAACATTGTCCAAACGGGATTATTTACATCTCCCATGATCAGCTTCAAATCGCCGGAAGCAGAAACCAATTTTTTTAATGTGAAAACTAAAACCCCAAGGAATGTTGAATCCATGTATTTAACTTTGCTGCAATCAATAATTATTTTTTTTTCACCATTATCAATATATTCCATAAGAAAATCTTTAAAGGTTTTAGCCGTTTCTAACGTCGCACTTTCGAAGTGTATATCGAAAATTAAAATTTCCCCAAATTTATTGATATCGACACCATTCATTTTGGGGGCTTGCTCATCTAAAGGTTGCATCAAAGCTTATGACCAGTATATTATAAAATAATTTCGAACTAAATTCATCTGTGTAAATCTTGTGAGTAAAGTTATTAAAAAAACACCAACAATTGAAAAAGAAAAATTCCACTCATCAAAGAAAAACATCAAGTCTGTATAACCCCAATTTTCAGTTCTGGAAGTATTGGATTATTATTTGCAAACTCCATCGATTTAGAAACGACTTGTCTGATCGTTGTGGGATCAATTATTTCATCCACCCATAATCTGGCTGCCGCATAAAGCGGATTGCTTTTTTCCGTATATGACTCTTGAATTTCGTTGAGCAATTTTTCTTTTACGGATTGTTCTATTTGAGTTCCTTTTTTTAAATGCTGCTTCAATTTTATATCCAGCAATACGTTGCTTGCCTGAGTTCCGCCCATCACAGATATTTTTGCATTTGGCAGAGCGTAAATAAATCTTGGATCGTATGCCTTACCGCACATCGCATAATTCCCTGCGCCGAAGCTATTTCCAATTATAAAAGTAATTTTCGGCACAACAGAATTTGCCACGGCATTAACCATTTTGGCGCCGTCCTTAATTATTCCGCCGTGTTCGGCTTTGCTTCCGACCATAAATCCGGTCACATCCTGCAGAAAGATGAGCGGTATTCCTTTCTGATTGCAATTCAAAATAAACCGCGTTGCTTTGTCTGCGCTATCGGAATAAATTACTCCGCCGATCTGCATTTCACCAAGTTCATTTTTCACTATTTTTCTTTGATTAGCTACTATCCCAACTGCCCAACCGTCAATTCTGGCGTAAGCAGTAATAATAGTTTTTCCGTACCCTGCCTTGTATTCGTCAATCTCAGAATTGTCAACAACTCTTGCAATCAATTCGTACATATCATATTGAGCGAGCGTATCTTCGGGTAAAATCCCATAAATTTCTTTGCTTTCATACTTTGGAGGAGCGCTCTCTTTTCTGTTAAATCCGGTCTGAATTTCATTCTTAATTTTGTCTACAAGGCTCCGAATAATATTTATGCAATCATCATCATCTTTTGCAATATAATCCGTAACACCGGAAATATTCGATTGCACTTTAGCGCCGCCGAGATTTTCGTTTTCTATTTCTTCACCAATTGCAGCTTTGACGAGATGCGATCCCGCGAGGAATACCGAGCCTTGTCCTTCAACAATTATAGCCTCGTCGCTCATGATTGGCAAATAAGCTCCACCCGCGACACATGAACCCATAATCGCCGCAATTTGTGTAATTCCCA
This sequence comes from Bacteroidota bacterium, assembly GCA_018829545.1. Taxonomy (GTDB): domain Bacteria; phylum Bacteroidota; class Ignavibacteria; order Ignavibacteriales; family Melioribacteraceae; genus JAHJTX01. The sequence continues at coordinate 4,060 of JAHJTX010000049.1, forward strand.
TTGCAGAAATTTTGGCATTATTTCTGAAAATTCTTCCAAAGTGTTCCTTATCCGGGAAAATATCTTCCTGCAACGGAAGGAACACTCCCGCGCTATCGACTAAATAAATTAATGGAAGTCTGTTTTCTATAGCGATTTCTTGCGCTCGCAAATTTTTCTTTACTGTGATGGGAAACCAAGCGCCGGCTTTTACAGTTGCATCGTTGGCAACAATTACAAAATTTTTCCCCGATACTTTTCCAATTCCGAAAATCGTTCCGGAACTTGGGGCGCCGTCGTATTCTTCATACATCCCAAAACCGGCAAAGAGGTTAAGTTCAAAAAACTCAGAACCCTGATCGATCAATTTTGCTATTCTTTCCCGCGCAGTTAATTTACCTCTGGCATGTTGTTTCTCAATAAGTTTTTCGCCGCCGCCAAGTTTAATCTTTTTAATTTCGGCGGTGGTTTTTCTTACAAGGTTTTTGTAGAAATCTTCATTCTTATTGAATTGAAGGCTACCCTTTATTTCAGATCCGATTTTTCCCATGTCAGCCTAAAGATTTTAATAAATTTCTTGCGATAACAATTCTTTGAACTTCCGAAGTGCCTTCGCCGATTGTAAGGAGTTTAACATCACGGTAGAATTTCTCAACGGGATAATCCTTTACAAATCCATATCCTCCGAAAATTTGGACAGCCTCGTTTGCAGCTTTTGTTGCAATTTCGCTGGCAAATAATTTTGCCATCGGCGCTGTATTCAAACTGCTCGCCGAATTATCTTTTTCCCAAGCAGATTTAAAAGTAAACATTTTTGCAGCCTCAATATCAGTCGCCATATCGCTAAGTTTGAATTGAATCCCCTGAAATGACGAAATAGGTTTCTTAAACTGAATGCGTTCTTTTGAATACTTTAATGAGTTCTCTAAACATCCTTCGGCTAGACCGAGCGAAAGCGCGGCGATTGAAATTCTCCCGCCTTCAAGAATTTTCATTGCTTGTATAAATCCTTCTCCTTCATTCCCGAGCAGATTTTCTGCGGGTACTTTACAATTTTCAAAAATAAGCTGAGTAGTTTCACTTGCCCGCATTCCGAGTTTGTTTTCCTTTTTACCCACTTCAAATCCTGGTGTGCCTTTTTCAACAACAAAAGAAGAAATGCCATTCTTTCGATTTTCTTTATTTGTAATCGCAATAATAACCGCTGTCTCTCCAACGCCGCCGTGTGTTATGAAAGACTTTGTTCCGTTTAATACAAAATGATCGCCGTCTCTATCAGCGGTTGTACTCATTCCAGCGGCATCCGATCCCGAACCTGGTTCAGTGAGCGCCCAAGCGCCAATTTTTTTACCTTGCGCTAAATCTTTTAAATATTTTTCTTTCTGAAAATCATTGCCGAATACATTTATATGATTTGCGCAAAGACCGTTATGCGCCGCCACCGAGAGAGAAATTGATGGATCGTATTTTGCAAGTTCTTCAACTATAATGGCATATTCAATATATCCCAAACCCGCGCCGCAGAATTTTTCCGGAATAAGAATTCCTAAGAATCCTAATTCGCCAAGTTTTTTCATTATATCAACGGGAAACTCTTGCTTCTCATCAAGTTCAAGAATATGCGGCACAATCTCAGTTTCTGCGAACTGTTTTATGGATTCGCGGATAATATTCTGCTCTTCGGTAAAACTGATTACATATTGAGAAGTATTTGATACAGCCATCATAAACTCCTTTTAAGTTAAAAATTCGTTTACAAATTTCTGTGCAAACTTGTATGGAGATGAATCCCCGTTTACAATTTTAGCAAGTGAATCCGAGACATCTTGCTGATTAAAATTTTTCCAAAATTCTTTATTCAGTTTTTCGGAAATTATTTCTCGAATCCTGTTGTACATTCTTTTCTGTCTCTGCTTTCCGACAAGACCATTTGAAGATAAAAACTCCCTATGGGTTTCAATCATTTTATAAATTTCAATTATTCCGGTTCCGTCTTGGGCAATCGATTTAATAATTTCTGTTTCCCAATCACTTTGCTTTCTTGTCCTAAAACTCAAAATAGATTTAATAGAAGTAAATGCAGTTTCTGAACCTGGTCTATCTGATTTATTTAAAATAAAGAAATCAGCTATTTCCATTAATCCCGCTTTCATCGCTTGAATGGAGTCGCCGGATTCAGGAACCAAAACAACAGCAGTAGTATCCGCCGCTTCTGCAATATCAAGCTCAGACTGACCGACGCCAACTGTTTCAAGAAAAATGAAGTCGTAACCCGCGGCGTCGAGAATATCAGCGACGTCGATAGTCTTTCTACTCAAACCTCCCAAACTACCCCGGCTTGCCATGCTTCTAATAAATGCATTATTGTGAGTCCCAATTTCACTCATTCTAACTCTATCGCCAAGTAACGCGCCGCCTGTAAACGGACTCGTAGGATCAACCGCAATTACGCCAACCGAATAATTTTGAGAAAGTAAATATTTAACTAACTCGTTTGTGATTGTAGACTTACCGGCGCCGGGAGGTCCGGTAATACCAATCCGCCATGCGCTTCCCGTATGGCTAAAAATTTGATCGATAATTGAAGAACTTGATTGCGCATCGGATTCAACTTGCGTAATCAATCTGGAGATATATCTTTTATCTCTCGATTTTAATTTTTCTATTTCAATTAAGTTGTTCATCTGGAATATAAACTGTTCTCATTTATGTAATCGTCAACTTTTGGGGGTACTAAATTACGAATTTTCAATCCCGCCGCAATTCTTTTTCTAATCTCGGAAGATGAAATCTCGATTACGGGCGTGTTAATATAAATGGTATTATCATAAAAATTGTGAAGTTTTTTTTCATCATCGTCAGATTTTCTTTTGAGTACAAGAAGTTTTGTTAATTCTAAAATTCCTTCGGGATTTTTCCAAGTATGAAAATTCACAAGGTTATCATAACCAATTATTAATTCAAGGTTTTCGTATTGTTGCTTCAAATATTGCAAAGTATCGAAGGTGTAAGAAACATCACCTTTATTTATTTCGTAATCTGATACTTCAATAAATTGATTGCCCTCGGCGGCTAACTCAACCATTTTTATTCGGTGAATTGCTTCGATTGATTTTACATTAGTTTTATGCGGAGAGATAAAGCAAGGAATGAAAATTATTTTTTCAAGTTCTCTCTGCTCAAATACAGATTCGGCAGTAATTAAATGACCTATGTGAATAGGATCAAAGGTTCCGCCAAAAATACCAACCGGTTTCAAATGAAATCCTTTCTTTAATTACGAAATAATGATACAAAATTTTAACTACAAATACTTTGCATGAAAATATGAAATTAAACCAAGAATGAAACAAGATAATGCATCGCAATAATTCTTAACACACCCATGCAAATTAAATTACAGACATTCACATTCAGGAGGGGAATTACTTTTCGCGGCATTTTTGAATATTTTTTTGAAATCTGGTAAGAATTTTGAGATTCTTGCTTATAATAACGTGTCTATTTATATTTGCAAGTTATTTTTTAGGCAATTAGCAGTGATTCTAAAGCATTCAAATTTTTCTGAGGGCGTTCATTATTTTGAAATGATGAAATCCTGCACCGAAATTGGCTTAGCAGAACCATTTGTTGGCGATGTTCTTTTAAAGTGTAAGTTAGATAGATCTGTTTATCAAATTATAATTGATTGCGATTTAGAAGTTAACGCCGAATTTGTTTGCGATAGATGCGCCGAAGAAATTGAATCAACTTTAGAAAATCATTTTCAAAATGTATATATATTTGGCAAAGAGAGCAGTGAGGAAAGTGAGGATAATATTGCTTTTCTTCATGCAGACACGGATAAAATTGATTTAACAGAAAGCGTTATTGAGTTCGCAAATCTTGCAATACCGATGAAAATTTTATGCAAAGATGAATGCAAAGGTTTATGTTTCTCGTGCGGAAAAAATTTGAACGTTTCAAAATGCAAATGCAAAATTAGTAGTGCAAATAACGTTTGGGAACCTCTAAAACAATTGAAGAAAAAACTTAATTAAAAATAAAGGTTAAGGATACAATGGCACATCCGAAAAGGAAAATATCTAAAAGCAGAAGAGATAAGAGAAGAACACATTATAAAGCAACGGCTCCGTCTTTGAGCTCTTGCTCAAATTGCGGAGATTTGAAATTAAGCCACAGAGCTTGCCCAAGCTGCGGTTATTATGCCGGCAGATCAATGTTTGTTCCTGAATCATAATCTTTCCAAAAAATGACATTAAAAAATACGAATTGCAGAATTGCGATTGACGCTATGGGGGGCGACTTTGCCCCTCAAAATGCGGTAATCGGAGCTGTTCAGGCTTACAATCAGTCCAAGGATTTTCAATTAATACTTGTTGGCGATCGAGAAAAGATTATGGAAGTTCTAAACTCCAATAATCTTTCGCTCGATTCAGAGAATATTGTGCATACTTCGCAGACGATTGAGATGCACGAAAGCCCCACACTTGCAATTAAAACAAAACAAGATTCTTCGATTGTAGTCGGTGCAAAGCTTGTAAAGGATGGAAAAGCGGATGCTTTTGTTAGCGCAGGTAATACCGGCGCAATGATGGCTGCTTGCACTTTGATAATCGGTAGGATTAGAGGAGTTGGCAGACCGACAATTGGCGCAGCTTTGCCAAGTGAAAAAGGCGGAGTGTGTCATGTCTTTGATGTTGGCGCAAGTGTAGACAGCAAGCCTATTCATCTTTTAGAATATGCGATAATGGGTTCAATTTTTGTTCAAGAAATGTACGGTAAAAACAATCCGACGGTTGGTTTGCTAAGTGTTGGCGAAGAAGAAGATAAAGGAAATGAACTCGTTAAGGCAACTTCCAAACTGCTGAAAGAAGCAAAAGTGAATTTTGTTGGAAATGTTGAAGGCAGAGATATTCTAAAAGGCACAGTAGATATCGTGGTTTGCGACGGTTACGTTGGAAATATTATTCTAAAATTTGCCGAGAGTGTTATCGGCTTACTTAAAGGAAAGATTAGGAATTACGCTAATCAGGGACTTTGGAATAAAATCCGCGTATTATTTGCGCGGGGAACTTTAAGAAATTCTTTAGAAGATATGGATTACCAATCACACGGCGGTGTGCCGCTTCTTGGTATTAACGGAATTGGAATTATCGGGCATGGATCAAGTTCTGAACTCGCCATTAAGAATATGGTATTAAAGGCAAAAGAAATGTATGATAAAAAATTAACTCAAAAAATTGAGGAATCTTTAAAATCTCTTACGGAAAGAAATAATGGAAGTTAAAAAGTATAATACGGCAATTACCGGTGTTGGTATGTACGTGCCGGATAAAGTGCTTGACAATAAATTCTTTGAATCAATTGTTGATACAAATGACGAATGGATACAAACTAGGACAGGCATCAAAGAACGAAGAATAATTGAGGATGGCGCTACAAGTGATTTGGGAGCGAGAGCAATTCTTGATCTGCTCGCAAGTTCAAATACTTCTGCCGAAGAAATTGATGTAATAATTGTTGCAACGGTTACGCCGGATATGTTTTTCCCTTCAACTGCATGTTTAATCCAGGATAAAATTGGCGCTAAGAATGCGTTCGGTTTTGATCTCTCAGCAGCGTGTTCCGGATTTTTATTTGCTTTAGAAACTGGCGCTGGTCTTGTAGAAAGCGGAAAGTACAAAAAAGTTGTTGTTGTTGGAGCGGATAAAATGAGTTCGATTACAGATTATACCGATAGAAATACGTGTATTTTATTCGGCGATGGAGCAGCAGCAGTTATGTTGGAACCAAACGAAGATATTCGGTACGGTATACAGGATTCCATTTTAAGAATTGATGGTTCCGGCTGGGAAAGTTTACGAATGCTCGGCGGCGGAAGTAAAAACCCATCGTCACACGAGACAATCGATAAAAAAATGCATTACATTTATCAAGACGGCAAAGCTGTTTTTAAATTTGCCGTTAAAGGGATGGCGGATGTTTCAGTTGAAATTATGGAAAAAAATAATCTCACTTCCGATGACATTGCATATTTGGTGCCCCACCAAGCTAACTTAAGAATTATAGACGCTACCGCTAAAAGAATGGGCATTACAAATGATAAAGTAACAATGAATATTGATAGGTACGGAAACACTACTGCGGCAACTATTCCACTTTGTTTAACAGAGTACTACCGCACCGGTAAAATTAAGAAAGGCGATAATTTAATTCTTGCTGCGTTTGGCGCCGGATTCACATGGGGAGCCCATTACTTAGTTTGGAGTATGGAGTAATGGGGAAGATTGCATTTCTTTTTCCAGGACAAGGATCTCAATATGTCGGGATGGCAAAAGATTTGTTCGATTATTCCGACAGCGTGAAGAATAAATTTAAAGAAGCTGATGAAATTCTGGGAGTAAATCTTTCTGAGATTATGTTTAACGGTCCCGCTGAAGAATTGAAACAAACTGATATTACACAACCGGCAATTTTTTTTCATAGTGTTTTACTCGCTGATATGTTCAAGCAATTTCAACCTGATATGGTTGCCGGTCATTCTTTGGGGGAGTACTCGGCGCTAGTTTCCGCACAGGTAATTAATTTGTTTGATGCACTATCTCTGGTGAGAGTTAGAGGACAGGCAATGCTTCAAGCAGGTATAGAGCAGCCCGGCACGATGGCAGCAGTTGTTGGATTGGACGGAAAGATTTTAGAAGAATTATGCGAACAGGCTTCTTCATCCGGAATTGTTCAATGTGCAAATTTTAATTCGCCGGGACAAATTGTAATTTCAGGTAGTGTTGATGGCGTTAAAAAAGCGATGGAGCTTTGTAAATCTGCAGGCGCAAAAATTGTAAAAGAACTTGTTGTAAGCGGAGCATTTCATTCGCCGCTAATGTCAAGCGCGAAAGAAAAACTTCAAAAGAAAATTAATAAAACAAAAATCGTTGACCCGCTAATCCCTGTTTATGCCAATGTTACAGCGAAACCGGTAACAAAAAGCAGCGAAATACAGAATCTCCTCCTTGAGCAGTTGTCTGCGCCTGTAAGATGGGAAGAGACAATTAGAAATATGATCGATGATGGAGCTGAAGAGTTTATTGAATTTGGTCCCGGTAAAGTGCTTCAGGGTTTGGTAAAAAGAATAAACCCCAACGTAAAAATTTCTGGTATTGATACTTATCAGGATCTTGAAAGGTACAACTAGTGGAGAATGATAACCGTAGAGTTATTAATGGATATAAAATAGATCCTATTATTTTTAAGCAGCCGTTTGTAAAATCGTGCGATATTTGTATTTGTTCCGGCGAATGCTGCTACTATGGCGTTTACACAGATAAATTTGAACACGAAAAAATAATAGAAATAAAAGAAAGAATCATCAAATCAATGGATGATTCACAGACAAAAAATGTTGACTTGTGGTTTGAAGAACCGCAGGAAGATACAGATTTTGAATCCGGAATTGCGGTTGGAACCGAACTTCATAATGGGAAATGCGTTTTTTTGGATAAGCAAGGCTTTTGTACTGTCCAAAAAATTGCTATGGAGGATAAAGAATTCAAGTGGAAATATAAACCGTTATATTGTATATTATTTCCGCTAATTATTGAAAACGGAGTTATTACGGTTGACACGGAACATTTAGACCGTATGCACTACTGTAATAAAAGTGAAAATCAAGTTTCAACCATTTTTGAAACGTGTAAAGAAGAAATTGAATATTTAGTCGGCAAGGATGGAATTAAAGAACTTGAGGAGTATTCAAAGGAGTTTTCGCAAAAACAAAATCTGGAGAAAAAAGTAAGTGTCGAATAAATCAATGAGAGCAATTGTAACCGGCGGTTCGCGGGGAATTGGAAAAGCTATCGTAAAAGAATTGGCGTCCCGATGCAGTGGTATTTTATTTTCTGATATTGCATTTGTTGATGATGATAGTAATAAAACTGCCGAAGAAATTAAAAAAGAAATTGGTAATCCCGATATAAATATATATGCCTTTAAAGCTGACGTATCTAAATTTGAAGATGCCCAGGCTACTATTGACGCAGCAATAGAAAAACTTGGCGGCGTTGATATATTAGTAAACAATGCTGGTATTACGCGCGATAATCTTTTACTTAGAATGGGCGAAAGCGAATTTGATCAAGTTATTAATGTGAATCTTAAAAGCGTTTTTAATCACACCAAAGCCGTAATTAAACCTATGATGGCACAAAGATACGGACGCATTGTGAATATTGCTTCTGTGGTAGGATTAATAGGCAATGCAGGTCAATCGAATTATGCAGCGTCAAAAGCCGGCGTAATTGGATTTACTAAAGCCACTGCAAAAGAATTAGCGTCAAGAGGCATCACCGTAAATGCAGTTGCTCCAGGATTTATAGAAACTGACATGACGGCAAAATTAAATGAAAAACAAAGAGAATCTCTTTTAGTTAATATTCCGATGAAGCGTTTAGGCTCCCCGGAAGATGTAGCAAAAGTTGTGGGATTTTTGTGCAGTAACGAAGCTGACTATGTAACCGGTCAGGTAATTGCCGTTGATGGCGGCATGGTAATGTAAATTTTTCATCATTTTTTCATAAAATATCTAAGGAGAATAAAATGGATGTTGAAGCAAAAGTAAAAGAAATTGTAATGGACAAATTAGGTGTAGAAGATTCACAAATTACACCTGAAGCATCTTTTACAAATGATTTAGGCGCAGACTCTCTAGACATAGTTGAATTAGTTATGGGGTTTGAATCTGAATTCGATATTTCAATTCCGGACGAAGATGCAGAAAAAATTTCTACTGTTGGCGATGCTGTAAAGTATCTCATCGAGAAATTAGCAAAATAGATCAGTAGTATATAACAGTTTTAAAATCGAGTCGTTCTTCGAGCGGCTCAATTTTTATATACTTTTCTGATAGTCTTAATTCATTCAATAGATAATAATTCTAGGGAATAGGCATGGGAAATAGGCGTGTTGTTGTTACAGGATTAGGAGCACTCACTCCAATCGGAAATTCGGTCGATGAACTTTGGGAATCGCTAAAGCAGGGTAAAAGCGGTGCAGGCCCGATTACAAAATTCGACACTACTAATTTTGCGACAAAATTTGCGTGTGAATTAAAGGGGTTCGATCCGGAAACCTACATCGATAAAAAAGATGTTAAGCGAATGGATGGATACACTCACTACGCTTTGGCAACAGCGGCAATGGCTGTTAAAGATTCGGAAATTGATTTGGAAAAAGTTGACCGTGAACGTTTCGGAGTAATTTTCGGCAGCGGAATTGGCGGTATGCTGACTTTTGAAACTCAAGTTGAAGCATATTTGAAAGGCGGTCCAAAACGTATTAGTCCTTTCTTCGTTCCGATGATGATTTCTGATATTGCAGCAGGTCAAATCTCCATTCAGTACGGATTGAAAGGTCCAAACTATGCAACAACTTCTGCGTGTGCAACCTCTACACATGCGATTGCAGATGCATTTATGATTATTCAAAGAGGAACTGCGGACCTAATGGTAAGCGGCGGATCCGAAGCGGCTGTAACACCAATGGCAATTGGCGGTTTCAATGCTGCCCGTGCTCTCTCTACATGGAATGATAGACAAACTGAAGCATCAAGACCTTTTGATGTAGATAGAAACGGCTTTGTAATGGGCGAAGGTTCAGGCACGTTAATTTTAGAAGAGTACGAACACGCCAAAAAACGAGGCGCAAAAATTTACGCAGAAATTATTGGCTGCGGCTTAACCGGCGACGCATTTCATATTACCGCTCCGGCTCCGGAAGGAGAGGGCGCATTTCGATCCATGCGCGAAGCAGTTCGCGACGGCGGTCTTCAACCAACCGATATTGATTACATCAACGCTCATGGCACTTCAACGCAATTAAATGACTTGAACGAAACCAAAGCAATTAAAAAATTATTTGGCGAGCATGCTTATAAATTGGCAATCAGTTCAACAAAATCTATGACCGGGCATCTGCTCGGCGCTGCAGGAGCAATTGAGTCGATTGCTTCTATCTTAGCGCTTAAATATGGAATTATTCCACCGACTATAAATTTGGAAAATCCCGATCCTGAATGCGACTTAAATTACACGCCAAAAGTCGCCGTTGAAAAAGAAATTCATTATGCGCTTAGCAATACTTTTGGTTTTGGCGGACACAATTCAACATTATTGTTCAAAAAATATGAAGGTTAATATTTGCTGAAAAAATCTCTTAGTTGGATTTCTAATTTACTGAATAAAAGAGAGGGCAATTATTTCAGCAAAGATTCTAGTGAGTTTGAACGCATCAAAGCTCTGGAAAAAATTTTAGATTATAAAATCGAAAATCCCCACTATTATTTAAAAGCTCTAACGCATCGCTCTTATATTGAAATTTCTTCTTCATTTGAAAAATCGAATGAAAGACTTGAATTTCTTGGCGACTCGGTATTGGGGATGATTGTTGCTGAGAATCTTTTTAATGAATATCCAGAAAATGATGAAGGATTTTTAACCAAATCCCGCTCGCGTTTAGTTGATAAAGAAGCTCTTACCGAAGCAGCCGATCGGCTGAATTTAACGAACTTAGTTCTCTACGACAAAAGATACATACGCGGCAGTACGGAAGGACTAAAAACCATTGCGGCAGATTGTTTGGAAGCATTAATTGCGGCAATTTTTTTGGATGCCGGTTTAGGTGAAGCAAGACAATTTGTTGAGGATTGGATTATTATTCCCAATCTAAGTCTTACTGAAAACGGGATTGATAAGAATTATAAAGGGCAGCTTTTAGAATATACGCACGCTAATAAACTAAGTACGCCGTTGTATTTTGTAAAAAAAGAAGAAGGACCCGATCACAATAAATTCTTTCTTGTTGAGGTTAAAATCGGCTACAAAGTTTACGGCGAAGGAAAGGGAAAGAGTAAAAAATCTGCCGAACAAAAAGCCGCGCAAAAAGCTCTCGAACTTATAAATTCAGAGGAATTAGTGCCTGTTAATTCTCCCTCCCATTAAAACCAAATTCATTATATTTACCGACAAAATTTTTTATTGCTGCTTATTCCAATTAATAATTATCGAAAAAAATTAAAGAGTATTAAAATGAAATTCCCAGAGTTGAGTGACAAATTTGTTGATCGGCATATTGGTCCGAGAGAAAATGATGTACAAAAAATGCTTGAAAATATTGGCGTTAAAAGTGTAGACGAACTTATCGATCAAGCTATTCCGGATAATATTCTTCTCCAAAAAGAAATGGAATTGGATGAACCATTATCAGAGTTTCAATTCTTAATTCATATAAAGGAACTTGCAAAAAAAAATACGGTTGCTAAAAATTATATTGGAATGGGATATTATCCCACAATAACTCCCGCAGTAATTCAGAGAAACATTTTAGAAAATCCAGGCTGGTATACACAATACACGCCCTATCAAGCTGAGATTTCTCAGGGCAGACTTGAAGCTCTATTAAATTTTCAAACAATGATTACAGATTTGACTGCTTTGCCATTAGCAAATGCTTCTCTACTCGATGAAGCAACTGCAGCAGCGGAAGCCATGACGATGTTTTTTGCATTGAGAAAAGCGGGTAAAAAATCGGCAAATGTTTTTCTAGTTTGCAAGGATTGCTTCCCCCAAACGATTGATGTGTTAAAAACCCGCGCCTTGCCTTTAGGAATAGAATTAAGAATAAAAAGTATTTCGCAAGAAGATTTGACAGATGATATCTTCGGAATATTTGTGCAATACCCCAATGGCAAAGGGGAGATAGCAGATTATAAAAATTTGTTCGAAATTGCCGGGCAGAAAGATATTTATAAAACAGTAGCAGCAGATCTTTTAAGTCTTGCATTGCTTGCACCTCCAGGAGAATTCGGCGCTGATGCAGTTGTTGGTTCCACTCAGCGATTCGGAGTTCCAATGGGATTTGGCGGACCGCATGCTGCATTTTTTGCAACCAAGGATGAATACAAACGCCAAGTGCCGGGTAGAATTATTGGAGTTACAATTGACAGCAATCAAAAGCCTGCTCTTAGAATGGCGCTGCAAACAAGAGAGCAGCATATTAAACGTGAAAAAGCAACGAGCAATATTTGTACGGCGCAAGTTCTGCTTGCAATAATGGCCGGCATGTATGCGGTTTATCATGGCGCGGAAGGCATTAAAAATATTTCGCTTAGAATTCACTATCTAACAAAACTGCTGGCACATGGATTACAGCAATTGGGAGTACAGCAGAATAACAAATTTTATTTTGATACTCTAAATATTGAGTTGAATGAAGATGTTGTTTCGAAATTAATAAGCCTGGCAGATGAACAATTAATTAATTTTAGTTATAGCGGAAACAACGTTGTTCAAATAGCGCTCTCTGAAACTGATTCAATTGATGATGTAAATTCTATCTTATTATTATTTGCTTCTGCTATGGGAAAAGAATTTTCAACTGTGGAATTGCCGACCGATGGACTCTCATTAGATTGGGAAGAAAAATTTGTCAGAAAAGGCGATTACTTCACTCATCCCGTTTTCAACTTGTACAGATCAGAAACAGAACTGATGCGTTACATTAAAAAGCTCGAAAGAAAAGATCTATCGCTAACGCACTCTATGATTCCTCTCGGCTCATGCACAATGAAATTAAACGCAGCGGCAGAATTACTTGCAATTACAATTCCGGAATTCAATCAGTTGCATCCCTTTGCTCCTGAAAGTCAGACCGAAGGTTATAAGATTTTAATTACCGCTCTCGAAAAGCAGTTAGGCGTTATCACGGGTTTCCGGGGAGTATCGCTTCAGCCCAATTCCGGAGCGCAGGGCGAATATGCCGGACTTATGGTAATAAAAGCTTATCACAAAGATTGCGGAGATAGGAAAAGAAATGTTGTATTAATTCCTTCATCCGCACATGGTACAAATCCCGCAAGCGCTGTATTGGCGGGGAACAAAGTAATAATCGTTGAATGTGATAAGTTCGGCAATATTAAGTATGAAGATTTGGAACAAAAAGCCGAACTGCATAAAGAAAACCTCTGCGCATTGATGATCACATATCCTTCAACTCACGGCGTTTTTGAACATAAAGTAAAAGAGATTTGCGAAGTCATTCATAAATTCGGCGGGCAAGTTTATATGGATGGCGCAAACATGAATGCTCAGGTTGGTTACACATCGCCGGCTGAAATTGGCGCAGATGTTTGTCATCTTAATCTTCATAAAACATTCGCAATCCCGCATGGCGGAGGCGGACCGGGCGTAGGACCAATTGCAGTTGCAGAGCATTTAGTCCCATTCCTTCCGGGTCATCCAATAGTAAAAGTCGGGGGAGATAAAGCAATGTCTGCAGTTTCTGCCGCACCGTGGGGAAGCGCATCTGTTGTAATGATTTCATACGCATATATAAAAATGATGGGAACTGCCGGTTTAAAGAAAGCAACCGAAGCTGCGATACTGAATGCGAATTATATTAAATCAAAATTAGAAAATTATTTTCCGGTTCTGTTTACCGGAAAATCCGGATTCGTTGCTCACGAACTTATTTTTGATTTACGCCAATTCAAAGTTTCTGCCAACATCGAAGTTGAAGACGTAGCTAAAAGATTAATGGACTACGGTTATCATGCGCCAACAGTCTCATTTCCTGTTCCCGGCACTTTAATGGTAGAGCCGACAGAAAGCGAATCGAAAGCGGAGCTTGATAAATTCTGCGATGCGATGATTTCAATCAGAAAGGAAATAGAGAAGATTGAAAAAGGGGAGTTCGATAAAGTTGATAACCCTTTGAAATATGCTCCTCACACAATGGAAGTAGTTGTCGATTCGAATTGGAATCGTTCTTATTCCAGAGAGATTGCGGCTTTCCCCGCAGATTGGTGCAGAGAAAATAAATTCTGGCCAAGTGTTGGAAGAGTGAACAATGCTTACGGAGATCGGAATCTGGTGTGCAGTTGTCCTCCAATATCATTTTATCAAGAAGGCGAATTAAATGGATAATATTAAGACGTGCCGGATATTAAAAGACGCCAAAACAATTGCTGTTGTTGGCATCTCGAATAATGAAGCAAAAATCAGCAGAAAAATTGCGGAATATCTTCACGGTCAAGGTTACAAAGTTTTTGGTGTCAACCCTTCATTTTCAATTGCTGGCGGAATAGAAGTCTTTCCATCATTGCGTGATATTCCTGGAAAAGTCGACATCGTAAATGTATTCCGCAGATCCGAAACAATTCCCGATCTTATACCGGACGTACTGGAAATAAATCCGAAAGTCCTTTGGCTGCAGTTAGGTATATGGAACGATCAAGCGGCAGAACTGGCAGAGAAAAACAGCATCACTGTAATTCAGGATACATGTATTTACGTTGAACACTCAAACTGTTTTAAATGAAAAAAAAAATAATTATATCGCTGCTGCTCTCCTTTTTAATTCTCACGAATTATATTTTCGGTTTTCAAACCGACACGCTTATTCTAAAAGGGAAAAACAGTGTTAAGGTTGATTCGATACTTGTTATCGGAAATGAAAAAACCGAATCGTTTATTGTTTTAAGAGAGTTAACATTTAAATCCGGCGATGTAATTAACAAACAAGATATCGATTACAACAAAGAAAGAGTTTATAGCTTAGGTATTTTTAATTTCGCTAAGATAATTCTGATCAAAGAATTCGAAATTATTACCGCAGTTATTGAGGTTGAAGAAAGCTGGTACATTTATCCAATCCCGTTTGTGTATGCTCAAGACGGAGAGTATAAAGAAATCTCTTACGGGCTTTCTTTGCTTTACAAAAATTTTAGAGGAAGAAACGAAACTATCAATTCATTTGTTTCTTTAGGATACAATAAAACATTTTATATCTCATATTATAATCCTGTTATTAACAAAACTTTTGATCTGAACTTAACCACTGCACTTATTTATCAATCTACAAATAACCGCAGCGGATCGGCGTTCGTACTTAATGGAAGTAATTTTGAATATAAAACGATTGGCGGAAGCGTGGCGCTGGGGAAAAGATTTACTCAGTTTACCGATGCATTCCTTTTAATCGGTTATAACTATATCGAAGCTCCTTCAAATTTGCTAAGTCCGCTTATGGCGTCTAAGAGTTTAGTCGATGAATCTTTGATATTGGGGGCAACGTACATCTACGACACAAGAAATTTGAAACAGTTCCCAAGCGACGGAATTTTAATGAGGGCTGGTTTACTTAATAAGGGCATAGGTTCAGAAAAAATTAACTATAATATTTTTTCGATTGATTACAGAGAGTATCGCCCTCTTGTTAATAAAATCACAGGCAAATGGCGGGTTGCATACAGAAATACTTTCGGCAAATTTATTCCTTTTTACGATTACTCTTATTTTGGATTTGAGCAATACATTCGCGGGCACCGGAGCGATGAAAGGGAAGGACATGATTATTTTCTTACATCAGCCGAGTTAAGTTATCCTTTAATTCGTGATTTTAATGTGAGTTTCGATATCCCGCCGATTCCAAAGCAGCTTTCTTCTGCGAGAATAGAAGTTCATATTAATATTTTTACTGATGCCGGAATAACATATAACAATAGAGAAAATTGGGATATCAATAATTTTGATTCGGGCTGGGGTGCGGGTATTTCCATTCTGTTCCTCCCTTATAATTCTGTGCGAATGGAATACGCATTAAACAAATATGGAAAAGGAGAGTTGCTCTTTGGAACGGGTTTTTCTTTCTGATATTGAATTATATTATTCAGAAAACGTAAAAGAAATTTCGGATACAATTGCCATCGAAGGAGAAGAGGCAAATCATATAATCAATGTGATGCGGCATAAAATAGACGATGAAATTTATGTAACCACAGGTATTGGTAGAATTTATAGAACCCAGATTATCTCGATCGCGAAGAAAAAAGTAGACTGCAAAATCTTTGAGTCATACCGTTATACAAATATTTTCGAAAATATTTATTTCTGTTTGCCCCGTTTAAAATCTGCCGACAGATTTGAGTTTGCTTTAGAGAAATGCATCGAACTTGGAATTACAAATTTCATTGTGTTCGAGAGCGAAAGGTGCATCGCTAAAGGTGAAAAGATTGACCGCTGGAATAAAATTGCAATTTCTGCAATGAAGCAATCACTCAGAAGTTTTAAATCAAAGATAAATTACTCAAAATCAATTACGGACGTATTTTCCAAAGAAGGAAGGCACATAGTTTTCGATCAAAATTCGGAAGTTCAGTTTATTGATTTTTTACGAAATGATAAATTGATCAGCGAATCAAAGGGCAAAGAGAATATCAATTTTTATTTCGGTCCGGAAGGCGGGCTAACGGAAAACGAGCTCTCTCTATTTAGTCAGATTAATAAATTTAGGTTAACAAATAACCGCCTCCGCTCAGAGACGGCAATTATCACTGCTGCAAGTATCATTAGCAGTATTTATTCTTAATCATAATCTTAATCCTACTCTTGATCCTTGACTTTGTCCTCATCAATTTCACAATTCTCACCATAAAAATCTGAGTTACATTGTAGAGAGCAGATTTCCAATCTGTTAAACTAAGCGATAGCGTTAGCTTGTCCGCAAAAATAGAACGCAGAAGAACTTAATAATAAAAGAATCGAAGATGCTATAAATTCCCGAAGTCTAGAGTACCATATTAGGAATTAAGACTTCGGGAATTTGGACGTTTTAATAAACCTTAAAGGTAGCTGTTTTTTACCTTCGAGGTTACACATTGAGTGATGGGAAATCTTCAAATTTGAGATCGCTTCTCCCGATTACCTTGTTAAAAATAGGGACACGCATCGGGATCGCGATGACGAATATTATAAATTCCCGAAGTCTATCGTACTATTTTGAGATTTTAGACTTCGGGAATTTTATTGAATGATTATGACCAGGAAAATGATGGCAGACTGAATCCTAGTCATGATCATTGTCATAATCATAGTCTAGAGAGGCTTCAAGATTAAGAATAAGATTGTGATTAAGAATTCCTAAACCTCGAAGGTCGCTGTTTTTTACCTTCG
>JAHJTX010000050.1 GCA_018829545.1 Bacteroidota bacterium
AATATGGATGACGCTTGCCCGTCATTCGCAAATCGTCCTCGCGGGAAAGCACCAATTTTACAGGTCTTTTTAATTTGTGCGCGCCAAGAGCTGCGAGGACAGCCCAAACGGTTGCTTGATCTTCCTTTCCCCCAAAGGCTCCGCCCAAGCGCAAAACATCAACTTCCACTTTATTCATTAGGAGGTCTAAAACTTTTGCTGCCGTCCTTTGAACAGCAGTTGGACTTTGCGTAGACGAAAACAACTTTATTCCGCCGTCTTCATTGGGTATTGCAACTGCGCCCTGGGTTTCAAGATAAAGATGTTCCTGCCCGCCGATATCAACTCTGCCGTCAAATACATATTTACAATTCTTGAATGATTCTTCAACATTCCCGCATTCGAATATTCTTGGGGGATGAATGAGTAAGCCCAGTTTATATGCTTCTCGCGGATCTGTTATCGGCGTTTTTTCCTTGTACTCGATTTTAATTCTTTTCTTTGCTTCCTTTGCAGCATGTTTTGATTCAGCAACAATCAAAGCGATTGGCTCGCCGACGAACTGCACTTCGCCATCCGCCAGAAGTGTTTCATCCTGAATAATTCCGCCGATTTGATTTTCGCCGGGAATATCTTTGCTTGTAAATATCGCCGCAACGCCATCAACTTTACACGCTTCAAATAAATCTAATTTTATTATTTCCCCGTGAGCAATACTTGAATCAAATACTTCTGCAAAGAGTGTTCTTGCCGGAATTGGTAAATCATCGATGAATAGCGATTTACCCTGAACGTGACTGTTTAAATCGTAATTTTTCATGCGATCATTCCAAATGATATTTGCTCAGGAAATAGTTCCAGGAAATGAGCTTTGACGAGTTGTTCAGCCAGCAGCCTTTTATATTCGGCGCTGCCCCTTACGTCAGAAATCGGCGAGATTTCACTTTGAACCACCTCAATCAGTTTAGCAATTAGCTCACTTGTAATTTCTTTCCCTTTTAGCAAGCTTGATGATTCTCTCAAATAAAGCGGAACCGGAGCTACACCGCCAATTGAAATTCTGCATTCAGCCACTTTCCCATTTTTCATTTGAAGCATCATCGCGGAATTTACACTTGCAATATCAAGATGAGTTCGCTTAGAAACTTTTTCGAAATTGAATAATCCATTTTCTTTAATCGGAATTTCGAATTTCTCTATAAACTCGTTTTTCTTTAGATCAACGTTCTTATAACCTTTATAAAATTCTTCCAATTTAATTGCTCTTTTCTCATTTGTAATCACAAGCGAACCCAAGGCTAATAAAATAATTGTGAGGTCACCAATTGGAGATGCATTTACTATATTCCCCGCCAGAGTTGCCGAATTTCTTATCGGCAGCGAGGCAATTTGCTTATTGTATGATTTAATATCCGGAACTATTTTTTTGAAAATTTCTGAGTTGCCAAGCATCTCGAAAGTGGCGGTGGCAGAAATGCTGCATCTGTTCTTTCCAATATTTACAGAAGGTTCAATCTCGTTATTTATAAAATAATTCTGAGTCACTTCAACAGTATCAGGAATTTGAACGTAGAGGTCAGTTCCTCCGGCAACTATTCTTTTTGCTGATTTTGATTTGGGGTTTTCTCTCTTAACATTTTTAATTCCCGACAATCGAATAGGAATTCCATCAAAGTAATTTGGCAGAAGTCCGTACGCTACTAAATTTTTACATCGTTCAGTAATAGTATCGGTGAATTTATAAGTTCTTGAAATTTTTTCTAAAGCTCTTAGAATTGAATGATAGCCTGTACATCTGCAAATATTGCCAGCTACGGAATTCTTTATTTCTTCGAGATCAATTTTATTGCAGGTTAGAAGATAACCGTAGACGGACATTAAAAATCCGGGAGTGCAAAAACCGCATTGACTCGCGCCTTCTTCGATAAAATATAATTGCACTTTATCCAATTGCGATTTTTGTATTCCCTCAATCGTAACAACGTGTCTTCGATGAACATTGGCAATTGGGAGCAAACAAGAGTTTATAGTTTTATATTCGATTTGATTTGAGTTCAATTTACCTATTAGAACGGTGCAAGCTCCGCAGTCCCCTTCGCGGCAGCCTTCCTTTGTTCCGGTAAGATATTTTTGCTTCCTAATAAAATCAAGAAGCGTAATTGAGGGATTGCCATCATATATTACTTTTTCGTTGTTGAGTATAAATTCTATCATATTCATTTTCCAGGAACTGCTAATTAGTCTGTTTTATAATCCACCCAAATTGGACTGCTCCACGCCATTTCTCCATTTTCCTGAATGACTCTCAAATAATAAAAGTGTTTGCCTCGCTCAGGTGTTTCATCAGTAAAACTATATCTAATTCCTCTTCCATCATAAATATCTCTTCCCAGAATTAAATAATCCAAATTATCTTTTACAAGAATTACCTTATGCAATTTGTCTGTTCCAATCACTTCAAATTTAATCTCTGGCGCTTCAGCTAAAGTTATCTCACTCCCCATTGGAGAATCCTGAATAGAAAATGCCAACTGAATTTTTGATCCGGAGGTCGCGTAAACCATCCTTCCCATTAACGCTTTATAGGCGCTCTCCTTTGAAGAAGATTTAACCAGAATTCCCGTTAAACCATTCTGCCATGGATCCTCTTTGCTCCCCACGCCATGATGCCATCTTAATCCGTGTCCATCTGATGAGCCAATGATTCCGAATTTCAAACCTTTGCTCAAACCATCTTGAACGAAATAACCGGGCATTCCTCCTCGGTGCATTATTGGTTCGTTCCCCATATACTCAAAAGCTCCATGCTCAGAAACTATTTCCACTGCTGTTTGAACTTGGGGGTCATGATTTTCCCAGTCAACTCCAGTCCAGCCAATGTGATGAGGAATAGCAACTGCCTCATCCTTTTTTAACAATGTGAAAAGTTCATTCGTATTCTTCGCATTTGTCTGTAAACTGTAAATCTCTTTATCCCAGCTTTGGAAATAAGCATTTTTATGTCCAAACCCTTTGGGCACACGCGCCGATGTCCACTCGTATGCAGCAAAAACATATAATCCGGTTTTGCGTTCAAAATAATTGCCGATAGTTTTAATCCACTCCCATTCGGAAGGGAGGATTCTGTTTTGCGTGAACCATTCGTGGTCCGTAAGCGAAGCAAAGTCATAATGATATAAATATTTTGAGCGGGTAAAACAAAGATCAGCGGTTCCCATACCGTCGCTTATTGATGAGTGCTGATGAATATCGCCGAAAAGAATTTGATAATCAGCATTACTTATTCTTTCTTTTCCGGTTTTCGGCAACTCAAAAATGTATTCATATTCGGCGCTAAACAATACTCGATTAAGTTTAGAAATTTGTAGCGATTCATTTACCGCTTCAAATTTCCGCAAATAAATGCTTTTGATATCACGCCGGACAGTAACAATATTCCCATCGTTATCAAGTGCAGAGCGGACATACTGCCCCCTTCCGCCCCATCCGGATACATTAATAAACTCGAATTCTGATTTGTCTTTCCCTTGGAATGATTGATGAGCAAAGCCTTGAGAAGTTCTTCCGAAAACATGAATCATATTCTTCGATGCAATCAAGGTTGGGAACTCAAAACCCTGGTCTTCCCCGGCTTTTTCCCAATCACTATTTTCAGCCAATGAATAATATTTAATATTTTTTACGGATTTAAATTCCGCAACGTTCACCCACGGGACCAGACCAATTTTATTGGGAGGTTGAATATTGGAATGCCACGCTATATAAAAGACTCCGTCTTTGTTCTGAGTAATTGACGGCGCTTGATTGTATCCATATTCAGGTGAAATTAAAAATTCATCAGAGAGTTTGCCCTTAGCAATTTCTTTAAAAAATATTTGATAGGAATTTTCAATTTGTCGGTCCCATGCAAGTAAGAATTTACCGTCCTCCGATGCAAAAACCGTTGGTCGTAAATCCATAAAATCTGAGGAAGATATTTTTATATTTTCTCTCTTGCCGTCTTTGTTAAATAACACCGACTGAATATCGAAACTGTTATCACTTAGGGATTCCCATGCAACCAGAACTTCTCCGTTTTTATTGCCGGCAATCGCAGGTCTAAAATCATTAGAGTTACTTTCCGATAGAATTATTTCGTCGGAAAAGTTTTCCCCGTCAAATTTTCTAAGAACAATATTCCAATTGCTTTCCCTTTTCGCCGACCACACGATCCATAGCACATCATCTTTATCGCAAAATATTCTCGGCTTAAATTCATTTCCCTTGTACTCGCTTACGTTGAAAGAATCTTTCGTAATACTATCCACTATTTTCAATAATGTTATTTGCTCTTTCTCGTCGATCATTTCTATAAAAACTACCCAAACATTATTCTCGGAATCAACGCTTAGATCAGGATATTCCGCATATGGATGATCGGTCAATTTTATATCGGCAAACTGTTCGGAAAGGTTCTGCGAAAGTATCGGCTCAGTCAATAAATTCATTGCTATTAAAATTCCAAACAAAACTATACTTCTTGATTTAATTGGCATTTAATTTCTCCTTTGTCCTAAGTTAATTCTTCAGTCCAGTCGGTATAACTTTTCACAACCGGCTGATTATTCCATTTCTCCAGTGATGCAGTGTCTTTTAAACCGTTTCCAGTTAACATCAAAAGAGAATTTTCAAAATTAATTTCCGGATATAATTTAACAGATTTTTGCAAACCTGCAAGTGACGCAGAGGAAGCCGGTTCGCTTAGCAGTCCATGTTCGCGCGCTAATTTCTGCTGTGCATTCATAATTTCAGAATCGGAAACTTCAATACAGTAGCCGCCGGATTTATGCACAGCATCTGCCGCTAAATATAAATTTCTCGGAGCTGCAGCATCAATGCTATCGGCAATTGTTGATGTAGGCTGAAACGAAAATTGGCTGTCTTTTATAAATCTGCAAACAGCGTTGCTGCCCTCTGCCTGAACCGCAATCAACTTCGGAATGTTCGAGATCATGTTCAATTCTTTTAGTTCCCAAAATCCCTTATATAATCCTTTGATAATTACTCCGTCTCCAACCGGGACGAAAATATATTCCGGAATATTATCTTCGAAGAATGAGTAAATCTCGAATGCGGCAGATTTTTTCCCCTCTATAGTTAAAGGATTGTATGCCGTATTTCTGTTGTACCAATTAAGCCTGCCGCAGACTTCCATGCATAAATCAAAAGCGTCGTCGTAAGTTCCGTCGACTAAATATAATTTGGAGCCGAATGATTGTATTTGAATTCGCTTTGATGCCGGAATTTTTGAAGGAGCAAAAATGTGTGAAGATAATGCCAGCTTAGAAGCTATGCCAGCTAATGACGACCCTGCGTTTCCGGTTGAAGCTGCCGCAATGTTTTTTATACCGTTCTGAATTGCGAAAAGACAAACCAATATACTAGCTCTATCTTTGTAAGAAAGTGTGGGATTCAAACTGTCATCAAACACGAGTAAATTGTTTCCGGACTCATTCACTTCAACGATGTTATTCAGCGGAAGCCTGATTTTATTTAATAATCTTTCCTCAATTTTATCGAGAGAATATTTAGATCGCTTTTCGTCATAGCTGTAAGCGAGAGGAAATAAAAATGGATAATCCCAAATTTGTCCGGCGAACATTGCTCTTAGTCTTTCTTTCCCAATTCCGTTGATTATTTTTTGGTAATCGTAAATAATTTCAAGAACGCCTTCGAGTGGTTTATTCCGCTCTGCCTTGCCGCATTTGGGGCATAAGTAAATAAATTTTTTCCCTAATTCATTGAGGGAAAATTCCTTTTTACAGCTTGAGCATTTGTAGTAGTAATTCATAATAAAATTTACAGTCCATTATAATTAAGTTATTCGGAGAATATTTGCTCCCAGTCAAACCAGGGTAACGCAATTCCATCTTTTCTATCCTGCCTTTCATTACCGCCATAGACAACATACTTTATTAACTTTTCGCCATTAACTATTTTTTCAAAATAATTTAATCCTTTGAAATAGTCTTTGGAGATTGTTTGACCGGCTTTAAATTCCAATGCAATTATTTGTCCATTCAATTCAAAGATGCAATCAATTTCATTTCCATGATTATCCCGCCAATAGAATAGTTGCGGTCTTTCCCCTTTGTTCAAGAAATATTTAAATATTTCATTCAGAATTAGATTTTCAAAAAGAGCGCCCCGTAAATAATGGGTTTCTAATTGCTCTTTATTCTTGATGTCCAGTATTGAGGATGAAAGCCCGGTATCCACAAAATAAAGTTTTGGTGATTTTATCAAACGCTTATTAAAATTTTTATAGTATGGTCTCAGAAAATTAATTAAATATCCCGTTTCTAAAATTGAAAACCATGCTTTCGCAGTATTTACAGAAATACCGGCATCACTGGCAATTGAAGAAATGTTTAAAATTTGTCCGGTTCTACCAGCGCTTAGTTTTAGAAATTTTAAAAAGCTGCTTAAATCTGTGATGTTTTTAATCTGGCGTAAATCTCTCTCCAGGTAAGTTTGAATATAATTTGGCATCCAGTCTGTAACTGAAATTCGTCTATCGTATATAGGCGGGAAAAAGCCATTAAATATAAAAACAAGAGGATCATTAAAGGATTCTGTAAACCTTAGCTCTTTCATACTAAACGGTGATAATTGAAGTATAAAAATTCTCCCGGAAAGTGACTGCGTTACTTTTTCAAGAAGCAGATAGTTCTGAGAGCCGGTTAATATTATTTTGGCTTCTCTGTTGGAATCAACAAATACTTGAATGTGTGAAAAAATATTTGGCACTCGCTGCACTTCGTCAATAATCAATCCTTTTATTGCGGATTTCAAAAATGACTTTGGATCGTTTTCGGCAAATTCACGTTCGGAAGGATCTTCCAGGTTTTTATAAGTATAGTTGTCAAAAACACTTTTTACAAGTGTGGTTTTCCCTACTTGGCGAGGACCAAATACAGCAGTCACCTGAAATTTCTCGGCAACATTTTTTAGCTTTTCGGCTATTTCTCTTTTAATCATATCATTTTGTACATATTTGCAATGCCGCTGCATAAATGTACGGGATTTCGTCTAAACATGCAATATTATTGTACAGATTTGCATTCCAACTGCAAATCTGTACAGTTTAAATTCGCCCGCAGAAAAGTAATCACACTTACATTGTTAAAGACATTATTGATTTTGCAGTATGCAATCTATTTTCCGCTTCGTCAAAAACTACGGAAATATTTTCGTCGTCAATAACATCGTCTGTAACTTCATTATTTCTGTCCGCTGGCAGGGCATGCATTAACTTAACGTTTTTATCAGCAAGACCAATTAGTTTTCTGTTGCAAATCCAGCTATGATATTTTTCCAAATTGGATTTCATTTCTTTTTTACACTCAACTTCGTTCGAGAGATATTCTTCAACTCCGTAATGACCGAAGCCGCCCCAGTTTTTGGGAATAACTATATGCGCGCCTTCAAAAGCCTCTTCCATATTATTTGTAAATTTAACTGAACCGCCGCCTGCTTCAGCATTCTTCATAGCTTTTTCAATTATGTTTTTGCTCAATGGGAATTCCGGAGGATTTGCAACTGTAACATCAATTCCGTATCGAGGAAACAAGAGAAGCTGAGTTTGAGGAACAGATAACGGTTTTGCGTGAGTATCAGCATAAGCCCATGATACTGTTACTTTGAGTCCCTTTGTGTCTCTGCCAAATTTCTCGAAGATTGTCATCAAATCCGCTAATCCTTGAAACGGATGATACACATCATCTTGAAGCGACATGATAGGTCTGCTCGAATATTTTGCCATCTCGGCAAGATAGTCCTTGCCTATTCCATAAAAACAATTTCTTGATGCAATTCCGTGACCCATTCGCGATAGAATTATAGAAGTATCTTTTGCCGATTCTCCGTGAGACAATTGCATTTTATCCGCAGTAAGATCGTGTGCGTGC